>NZ_CP030049.1:900000-979291 GCF_015291665.1 Bradyrhizobium sp. CCBAU 53338 | reverse complement strand
CTGCTGCTGGGCATGCAGCACGCGCTCGAGGCCGATCACATTGCGGCGGTATCGAGCATTGCGGCGCGCCGCAGCGATGTGGGCGAGATCGTCAAGCATGGGTTGACGTGGGGAATTGGACACACCATCACTTTGTTCCTGTTCTCCGGGGCGGCTTTGGTGCTCGGATATGCAATTCCGCCGGGCGTTTCGCAACCGCTAGAGGCGGCCGTCGGCTTCATGTTGATTCTGTTAGGAAGCAACGTCATATGGCGCTTATGGCGCGAACGTGTCCATGTTCACCATCACATCTCAGATTTTCGTGCTCCTAGTCACAAGAGCGAAATTTGGCGCCCTGAGGCGCGCGCGCATGATCATGACCATGGTGCGCGCTGGCGGACGCTGGCGGTCGGGCTCATGCATGGGATGGCAGGCTCAGCCGCGCTCCTCGTCTTAACCGTCTCACAAGCGCCGAACCATCTAGCGGGGATACTTTACGTGTTACTATTTGGTATGGGCTCGATGATGGGGATGGCCGCACTGTCGTCGCTGATTGCGGTTCCCTTAGTCATCTCAGCCCGAACCTTAACTTGGGTCAACCGGTCTTTGCAGTTCGTTATCGGAAACATCGCGATGGGACTTGGCCTCTTGACCATCTATGGAACAGTCGCCGCCGCTGGCTAGCGAGAGGTCAGCTACCCTTCGCCATTTGAATGCGTCTTTTTTCTAAGGATGGTCCGGAGAATCGATACCGGGGGTGTCTCGACCGCCCCTAGCAGCGCGCTGCTCTCCTCGGTCGTGCCGCTTGGGTGCGACCCGGTAGATACGCTGCGCGAGCCAGCAAGCTCCCAATGACGGCGGCTCCCTTCGCTCTCGCATTTACGGACTTTATCTCTTCATCCTCTCGGCAGTCCCGGGTTGACATTAAACCGCTAGCGCCGTCTCGAACTTGGCCTCTATGTTAGTAGCGATCCTTTCCGATGGCTCGACATTGAGCATCTCGCCGCGCGCGCTGCCAGGATGCTCTGCCAGACGGCGGATTGTCGGCCCCTCGCAATCGACAAAGGGTCTATAAGCGGTTGCCGCCTATCCGCGAACCAGGAGAGGTTCGCGAATAAGGAAGGGAGGGTTCAAGCCGGAGGCAAAGGTTTTTTGTTGCCTAGGCAACTAATTCATGCGAACCTTCGCGCAAGGGAAGATGGCGGGACAACCGCTACGCCTTTCCTGGGAGGACCGATGTTCGGCAGGGATGGTATCGCCAGCAAACGCCGGCGCAAGCGTGAAGGTAACGAAGCCTTGCGTGCACATCGTGCTGTGCGCCCTGGCTTAGCTATCGGTATCCGTCACCGCGCCGAGATTTTCATGCAAACGGCGCAGCAGCCCGATCAGTATTTCCTGCTCATCCCTGGAAAGGCACGACAGCAGCCGCCGCTCGCGCCCAAGCGCCACGGCGATCACCTTGTCGTGGGTGGTGCGCCCCTTCGCTGTCAGGGAGATCGAATGGGTGCGGCCGTCATTCGGGTCGATGCGGATCGCGATCAGGCCTCGCTTCTCCATGGCGGCGAGCGTCCTGCTCACCGGCCCCTTGTCGAAGCCGATGACGTGGCAGATGCGGGCGGCCGGAATGCCTGGCTCGATTGCGAGCAGGGCAATGATGCGCCACTCGGTGACGTTGACGCCGAACGCGGGCTGATAGAACGCGTTCGCGCTCTTGGACAATTTATTGGCGATGAAGGTGATCAGAGCCGGGATGTAGCGGTCGAGATCGAGCAGCGGCGCATCGCCTTCAGTCGCGGTGTTGTGTCTCGATTTGCTGGTCGGTGGCTGCATCACGTCGGGGCTCGCTTCATGCGCTGCTCCAGAAATAAGGACATGCGCGAACGCTTCACAAGCCCAAATTTGCGAGGACTGCAATGACTGTACCGAGCGCCTGTGCTTCGACCGCCGGTCCAATGGCCATTCCACACCTTGACGTCGACCCCTTCGCGATCTCGTTCTTCGACGATCCCTATCCGACCCATGAAAGGCTGCGAGAGGCCGGCCCTGTCGTCTATCTCGATAAATGGAACGTCTACGGCGTGGCGCGTTATGCCGAGGTCTATTCAGTCCTCAACGATCCCCAGACCTTCTGTTCCAGCCGCGGCGTCGGTCTTTCCGACTTCAAGAAGGAAAAGCCCTGGCGGCCGCCGAGCCTGATCCTGGAGGCCGATCCCCCCGCGCACACCCGCACCCGCGCCGTGCTGTCAAAGGTGCTGTCGCCCGCGACCATGAAGCGGATCCGCGACGGCTTCGCTTTGGCGGCCGAAGCCAAGATCGACGAGCTGCTGCAGCGGCGCAAATTCGATGCGGTCGCCGATCTCGCAGAGGCCTATCCGTTGTCTGTATTTCCGGATGCGCTCGGACTGAAGGCGGAAGGGCGCGAGCACCTGATTCCTTATGCTGGTCTCGTCTTCAATGCCTTCGGCCCGCCAAACGAGCTACGTCAGACCGCAATCGAGCGATCGGCGCCGCACCAGGCCTATGTCGCCGAGCAGTGCCAGCGACCGAATCTTAAGCCTGGCGGCTTTGGCGCCTGTATCCATGCGTTCTCCGACACTGGCGAGATCACGTCGGATGAGGCGCCGTTGCTCGTGCGCTCACTGCTGTCCGCAGGCCTCGACACCACAGTCTATGGCATCGGAGCCGCTCTCTATTGCCTGGCACGCTTTCCGAAGGAATTCGCGCGGCTGCGGGCCGATCCGTCGCTGGCGCGCAACGCCTTCGAGGAAGCCGTTCGCTTCGAAAGCCCGGTGCAGACCTTCTTCCGCACCACGACGCGCGAGGTCGAGATCGGCGGCACGCGCGTCGGCGAGGGCGAGAAGGTCCTGATGTTCCTCGGCGCGGCGAACCGCGACCCGCGCCGCTGGATCGAGTCCGATCGCTACGACATCACCCGCAAGACTTCGGGCCATGTCGGCTTCGGCTCCGGCATTCACATGTGCGTTGGCCAGTTGGTAGCGCGGCTCGAAGGTGAGGTGGTGCTGTCCGCGATCGCGCGAAGGGTTGCATCGATCGAAATCTCCGGTCCCGTCGAGCGCCGCTACAACAACACGCTGCGCGGGCTAGAGAGCCTGCCGATATCCATCACCCCGGCCTGACGAGGACCTTTGATGCCAGCCATTACTTTCGTTCATTCCAACGGCAATAGCGATCACCTCGACGCCAGCGACGGGGAGAGTGCGATGCAGGCGGCAACCCGCTACGGCCTCGACGGCATCCTCGCCGAGTGCGGCGGCAACGCCATGTGCGCGACCTGCCATGTCTATGTCGACGACGCCCTGGCTGGCGCGATTGCCGGCCGTCCGCGACGACGAGGACGCGCTGCTCGATGGCACCGCCGCGGAGCGGCGGCCGACGAGCCGGCTGTCCTGCCAGATCAGGATCACGTCTGAGCTCGACGGTCTCGTGCTGCGTCTGCCGGAGCGGCAGGTCTAGGTTCCAGTTTTCGGCAACGACCGACTCGCGGGAGTGAGGGAGGACAAAGAATGAAGCACCTGGGGTGGACCATTGCGCTTGCCGCAAGCTTTTGGGTCGGCGCCGCGAACGCGGAGATTTCGGATGGCGTCGTGCGTATCGGCGTGCTCAACGACATCTCCGGCATATTCCAAGACACCAACGGCATGGGCTCGGTCGAAGCCGCACGCATGGCGGCGGAAGATTTCGCCGGCGGCGGCAAGGACGTCAAGGTTGAAATCGTCTACGCCGATCATCAGAACAAGGCGGACGTCGGCTCGGCCATTGCGCGAAAATGGCTCGATGTTGAAGGTGTCGATGCCATCGTCGACGTGCCGAACTCGGCGGTGGGCCTTTCCATCAACAATGTGCTACGCGACAGCCGGATGACGTTCCTGGCGTCCTCCACCGCGAGCGCCGACCTAACCGGCAAGGCCTGCTCGCCCAACACCATCCAATGGGTCAACGACACCTGGGCGACCGGCAACACCACGGCGGCGGCAATGATGTCGCACGGCGGCAAGGAGTGGTACTTCCTCACCGTCGATTACGCGCTCGGTAAAGGCATCGAGGCGGAAGCGCAGAAATATATCGAGGCGCATGGCGGCAAGGTGATCGGCTCCTCCAAGCATCCACTCGGCACTTCTGACTTCGCCTCCTTCCTGCTTCAGGCGCAGGGCTCGAAAGCCCAGGTGATCGGGCTTGCCAATGCAGGCGGCGACACCATCAACGCGGTGAAGCAGGCGGCTGAGTTCGGTATCCAGCAGAGCGGACAGAAGCTCGTTGCCTTCCTCCTCTTCATCAACGACGTCCACGGAATGGGATTGAAGGTCGCTCAAGGACTGCAACTCATGGAGGCTTTTTACTGGGACATGAACGACGACACCCGTGCCTTCGCCAAACGCTTTGCGGCACGCCCCGGCATGAACGGCAAAATGCCGAGCGGCAATCAAGCCGGCGTCTACGCCTCCACGCTCGCCTACCTCAACGCGGTCGCCGCTACTGGCAGCGACAACGCCAAGGACGTCGTGCCGCAGATGAAGACGTTCAAAGGCCACGATAGGCTTTTCGGCGATACCGCGATCCGTCAGGATGGCCGCGTCGTGCATCCGATGTACCTGTTCGAGGTCAAGAAGCCGGAGGAGACGAAATATCCGTACGATTATTACAAGCTTGTTTCGACGATCCCGGCAGACCAGGCGTTCCGGCCAATGGTGGAGGGCGGCTGTGCGTTGGTGAAGTAGGGAGCGCTGCCGAGTAACCAGGACATTGGCACGCTTCACGTTTTGGTGCGGCGTTTCCAGCCTGCAGGAAGTACCTGCGAACTGGCTGGTTGGTAGCGGCCGGGGTTGCGATTTCGCTGTCCGGGCTGCGCCGCGAGCCATGATCTCAAGAGCGCATATCCGTGACTCCGCCCGGTGTCCTTATCTCAAGAGTTCACCTGGCTCTGCGGTTGTTCTGGCGTGAAGACGCCGCAGCAAGCTTTAACAGAGGCAGAAACGCGCTCAATTGGCGCAGCGCGCTTCCAGCGCGTCGACAAAGGAACGGTCCCAGCGGCCCTCGCGAATGGCCTGCATCGTCGCCTCCTCCTTCTGATGTTGAGCCATCGCCTTCTCGATCACGCTTGCGGCAAGACCGGGCGGGAAGGCGAGAAGTCCATCTTGGTCCCCGACGATCACGTCTCCCGGATTGACCACCATACCGCCGACCGTGATCGGCACGTTGATCTCCCCTGGACCGTCCTTGTAGGGGCCGCGGTGGTTCACGCCGCGGGCATAAACGGGAAAAGCTCGTGCGCCGATTTCGGCCGCGTCCCGAATGGCGCCATCGAGCACCATGCCGGCGAGACCCAGCGAAGCGGCGGCGAAGGTCATGATGCCACCGACCAGAGCGTTGGTAGTGTCTCCGCCGGCATCGACCACCATGACGTCTCCGGGCCGGCAGAAATCATAGGCGCGCAGAATGGCGAGGTTGTCCCCGCCACGCGTCTTCACGGTCACCGCCGTGCCGGCCATGGGGGCGGGCGAATGGTAGGCGCGAAGACCGATGCTGCCGCAGTTGCGGTGCAGTTGATCGCTCAGCAGCGCCACCGCGATGCTCCGCAGCTTGGCGACGGTGGACGGGTCGACCTGGGGAGCGGAGGGGTTTCTGACGATTCCGGGATTGGTCATGGAGGATGCTTTCGATCAATTTCAGGTTAGTGCAGCTCGGCAACTGCACGGGCGATGCGATCCGTGCCTTCGTCGAGCGCCGCTTGCGATGTCGCGATCGAGGCACGGAAGAATGGCGACAGACCGTAGGCGGTGCCCTGGACGACGGCCACGCCGGCCGCCTCCAACAAGTACATCACGACGTCACTGTCGCTCTCGAGGCGAGTCCCGGCCGGCGTTGTCCGGCCGATCAGGCCTGCACAATTGACGTAGAGATAAAACGCTCCGTCGGGCGGCCGGCAACTCAGCCCGGGGATCGCGTTGATACGCGCGAGCGTGCGATCGCGACGCGCCCGATAAGTCGCAACGGTCTCGCCAACGAAGCTCTGGTCGCCGGTGAGCGCCGCGACCGCCGCCGCCTGGCTGATCGAGCAGGCATTGCCCGAGGCCTGCGACAGCAGCGTATTCAGCGCGCCGACGAGGTCCGCGGGGCCGGCGATCCAGCCGATGCGCCAGCCGGTCATCGCATAGGTCTTGGATACGCCGTTGATGGCGAGGACGCGCTCACGCAGCTCGGGTGCTGCGTTGAGCAGATGCGGCGTACTCTCGCCGTCGAAACGGATGTGTTCGTAGATGTCGTCGGTCATGACCAGCACATGCGGATGGCGGGCGAGAACCTCGGCAATCCCGCGATATTCCGCTGCGGAATAGCTTGCGCCGGTCGGGTTCGATGGCGAGTTGATCAACAGCCAGCGCGTCTTCTCCGAGATCGCCGCCTCCAGCTGGGCCGGCGAGATCTTGAAGCTCTGGCTTTCCGGACAGGCCACGATCTTAGGTATTCCTTCGCAGGCGAGCACCATGTCCGGATAGGACACCCAATAGGGCGCTGGGATGATCACCTCGTCGCCGGCCTCGAGGGTCGCTTCGAGCGCGCTGTAAATGGCGCTCTTGGCGCCGTTGGTGACGACGATCTCCGCGGGATCGTAGACGAGGCCGTTTTCGCGCTTCAGCTTGGCGACGATCGCCTGGCGCAGCTCCAGCGTGCCGGCAAGCACCGTGTACCGCGTCTCTCCCTTCTCCATCGCCCAGACGGCGGCAGTGCGAATATGCGCGGGCGTGTCGAAATCCGGCTCGCCGACCACAAGGCTGACGATGCTCTTGCCCTCGCGCTTGAGCGCGCTCGCCCGATCCGCAGCCGCCGTGCTGGGCGAAGGCTTGATGCGTCTGACGCGCGCGGAAATACGAGAACGGTTCATGGCAATTGACCCCGGTCTGGAGAGGTGCGACGCTAAAGACAGCCGCCGGCGCTGACCAACACGAGTTCAATCTGGCCTGATAGGCATATCTTATGGTTGGATTCCTCCTCGGCGCCCCGTTGAATGCCGCGCAGCCGGGAAGGCCGCTGCGCCGATCGATCCGAGGGACAAGGTGAATCTGAGGCGTCTTCAGTATTTCGTGAAGATCGTCGACGTCGGCAGCCTGACGCAGGCCGCCGATGTGCTCCATGTCGCGCAGCCGGCGCTCAGCCAGCAGCTCGCGACCTTGGAGGGCGAGGTCCGCCAGCAGCTCCTGGTGCGCACCAAAAGCGGCGTCGTGCCCACGGAAGCGGGCAAGGTGCTGTATCGCCACGCGCAGCTCATCTTGCGTCAATGCGAGCAGGCGCGCGCCGATATGAGCGCGGCGGCCAAGAGCATCTCCGGTGCGGTCGCCGTCGGACTTGCGCCTGGAACGGCCGCGGCCGGACTCGCGCTGCCGCTGCTGCGGACCGTGCGCGCCCGCCACCCTGGCATCCTGCTCTACCTCAACGAGACCTACGGAACGACGCTCTCGGAGCTCGTCATGAACGGCCGGATGGATCTCGCCGTGCTCTACGGCGGCAAGACGGCCGTTCATGGCCTCTCGTTCGTGCCGCTGCTGCGCGAACAGCTCTACGTGGTCGGCCCCGCCAGCATGATGGCCCCGCCGGGCGAGATCAGCGTGCCAGCGCTGGCCGACATGGATCTCTATCTCGCCCGTCCCTACAACGTCGTGCGCAAGATGGTGAACGAAGCCTTTGCGGCGATCGGTCAGGCGCCGAAGGTCGTCGCGGAAATCGAATCGGCGAGCACATTGACGGCGGTGATCGCCGACGGGCTCGGCGCGACGATCCTGCCGGAATCGATGGCCCGACAGGTGGCGGGCTCCTGCGGCGGCTGGCAGTCCCGCATCGTCGATCCGATCATCGAGGCGCCGTTGGCATTGTGCCAGTCCGATCATTTGCCGCTATCGGAGCCGGCCCAGGCCATCAAGGAAATCCTGCTCGAGCTCGTTGCTGGGCTGCCTGGCAATCTCGTCGTCGCCGAGGAGCGGGCGCAGAAAGCGTCATAGCGCTCTCTTATATGGGCAAAGCCAAACCGTCTTGGTCGGGGAAGACCGCCAGCGGTAGCGTTCGTCGGTAGGTAGCGACGCCGCGGGCGCCGACCTCGACGAACGGCCGGAGCATGGATCTCGATCGTATCAAGTCACTGATTGACGCCATGGCGGCTTCCGATCTGGCCGAGATGGAGTTCAGCCAGGGCGGCATGTCATTGCGGCTGGTGCGCCGACCGCAGCCGACCGAATCGCGGCCGGCGGTGCCAGTGGTCGCCGCCACGGCGCGCCCCCCGAGCCGTCCCGAGCCTGCGCAACCGGCACCGGTCAACGCCGCGGCGGATGGCGTCGTCGCGCCGCTGTTTGGCGTTGCCTATCTGCAGCCCGATCCTGACGCGCCGCCCTTCGTCACGGTGGCCCAGGCGATCACCGCCGGCACGACATTGTGCGTCATCGAAGCCATGAAGATGTTTCACGAGGTCCGTGCCGATCGGGACGGCGCCGTGATCGCAATTCTCGTCTCCACCGGGCAGGAGGTCGAGGCCGGGCAAGAACTGATGCGGATCAGGTAGGCACATGTTCGGCTCGGTCCTCATAGCCAACCGGGGCGAGATCGCGCTGCGCATCCAGCGTGGTTGCCGGCGGCTCGGGCTGCGCACCATCGTCGTCCATTCGGAGGCCGATCGCGATGCGCCCTACGTGCATCATGCCGACGAGGCCATCTGCATCGGGCCGGCCGCGGCAGCGCAGAGCTATCTCAACCAGACGGCGTTGCTGTTCGCCGCCGAGGTCAGCGGAGCGGAGGCGATCCATCCGGGCTACGGGTTCCTGTCCGAGAACCCTGGCTTCGCCGAGCAGGTCGAAGCTGCCGGCCTGACCTTCATCGGCCCGACGGCCGCGGTGATGCGCGTCATGGGCGACAAGGTCGCGGCCAAGCGGGCGATGCGCGCCGCCGGCGTTCCCTGCGTACCCGGTCCGGATGCGGCGCTCGGCGACGACCTCGATCTCGCGCGCGCAACCGCGCGGCAGATCGGCTACCCCGTGATCCTGAAAGCGGCGGGCGGCGGCGGTGGACGCGGCATGCGCATGGTGGAGAGCGAGGCTGGCCTCATCGATGCGATCGCCGTGACGCGGGAAGAGGCGCGGCGCGGCTTCGCCAACAGCGCGATCTACATCGAGAAATTCCTGCGCCGGCCGCGACATGTCGAGATCCAGGTGATTGCCGATACCCATGGCAATGCCGTCTGGCTCGGCAGCCGCGATTGCTCGCTGCAGCGACGGCACCAGAAGGTGCTGGAGGAGGCGCCGGCACCGGGACTGGACCAGGACGTGCTGGCGCAGATCGGCGAGCGCTGCGCGGAGGCCTGCCGGCAGCTCGAATACCGCGGCGTCGGCACGTTCGAGTTCCTCGTCGAGGATGACGCGTTCTACTTCATCGAGATGAATACGCGCCTGCAGGTCGAACACCCCGTCACCGAGATGACCGCTGGGATCGATATCGTCGAGGCGCAGATTCGTGTGGCTCAGGGCGAGGCGCTGCCGTTCGCGCAAGCCGACATCGTCTGCCGCGGTCATGCCTTCGAATGCCGGATCAACGCCGAAGATCCCGACACGTTCGTGCCGTCCCCCGGTGTGATCACCGCCTGGGAGCTCCCCGGCGGCCCCGGCGTGCGCATCGATAGCCATGCCAGCAGCGGATATCGCGTGCCGCCATATTACGACTCGCTGATCGGCAAGCTCGTCGTGCACGGCGCGAATCGCGCCGAGGCCCTGGACCGGCTGCGCATCGCCCTCGACGAAATGCGCGTGGAAGGAATCGCGACCAACCTGCCGCTGCACCGGCGGCTCGTCAGGGATGCCGCGTTCATCAGGGGCGGCGTCAGCATTCACCATCTCGAGCAGCAGTTGTGCGGGAGCGGCAAGGCATGACGACGGACCTGCCACAACTCAGCCTGCTGGGAACGACCGCGCTGCTGTTCGAAGCTCCGGGCGAGACCTCGCTGACGACGCAGTGCCGCATCTGGGCCCTGGCGCTGGAGGCGGGCCGTCTGCCCGGCGTTCGGGAGGCCGTGCCGGGCATGAACAACCTCATGATCGCTTTCGCCGAGCCGCCGCGGCACCGGGGACAAATCGAGCACAGACTGATCGAGCTGTGGCACGCCCTCGAGCCGCTTCCTGTCGCCGGGCGCTGCCTTGATCTGCCGGTGGTCTATGGCGGCGACGGCGGCCCGCACATGGCCGATGTCGTGGCCCACACCGGATTGAGCGTCGACGATATCGTCGCGATCCACAGCGCACCGACTTACACCGTCTACGCCCTCGGCAGCCATCCCGGGTACTGCTATCTCGGTGGCATGGACCAGCGCATCGCGACGCCGCGGCGCAAGGTGCCGGTGCTGCGCATCCCACGCGGCGCCGTCTCCATCGGCGGCAGTCAGACCGGCGTCTCTGCCTCCGATGGGCCGAGCGGCTGGAATACGATCGGCAGCACCGAGGTCGCATTCTTCGATGTCGAGCGCACGCCGCCAGCGCTGCTGCAGCCCGGTGACTGCATCCGCTTCAAAACCATCCGGGTGCTGCGATGATCGAGGTGCTGTCGGCCGGCGCGCTCGCCACGGTGCAAGATCTCGGCCGCACCGGCGCGCTCAACCTCGGCGTCGGGACATCGGGTGCGATGGACCCGTTGGCGCTCGCCGCTGGAAACATCCTGCTGCGCAACGAGGAGAATGCGGCAGCCCTCGAGATACCGCTGTTCCCGTTCCGCGTCCGCTTCACCCATTCGACGGTGTTCGCCGTGACCGGCGCGGATTGCGCGCCGCGGCTCGACGAGGCGCCAGTGCTACCATGGTGGGCGCACCGCGCCGATGCCGGCCAGGTCCTCTCGCTCGCCGTTCCCTCAACTGCGACCTGGCGCGCCAGCCGCGTCTACCTGTGCATCGCGGGCGGGATCGATGTTCCCTCGGTGCTCGGCTCACGCAGTACCCAGCTGCGCGGCGCCTTCGGCGGGTTAGAGGGCCGTCCGCTGCGCGACGGCGATCGGTTGCCAATTGCCGAGCCCCCCGGTCGCGCCAAGACAGGCTTCGGCATCACGCCGCCCGGCCTCGCCTTGCCATTGGAGGTGGACGGGTTGACCGCCGTGCGGGTGCTGCCGGCTGCCGAATACGATAGCTTCACGCCGTCTTCCCACGAGGCGCTATGGTCCGAGCCTTGGAAGATTACGTCACAGAGCGACCGCTACGGCTATCGTCTCGCCGGCCCCGAACTCAGGCCGCAGCGACCCATGGAGCTGCGCTCCCACGGCATTGTCCCAGGCGTGATCCAGGTCCCCCACGGCGGCCAGCCGATCATCCAGATGCGCGATGCGCAGCCATCGGGCGGCTATCCCAAGATCGGCACCGTCATCGACGCCGACCTCTGGCGCCTCGGCCAGGCTCCCATCGGCAGCCGGATTCGTTTCGTGCTGTGCAGCTGGGACGAGGCGCTGGACGCGTCGGCGGCGACCCGGCGCTGGCTGAGCAACGCCCGCCGATTGGTCGAGCTCTACTGCAACCAGGGAGCGGTGCGATGACCAACCCGCTCGACCATGTCGACCAGCTCTGCGCCTTCCTCGCGGCGACCGACATCGGCCTGCTCGAGCTGAAAGGCCCAGCCGGGGTGCTGCGCCTGCGGCATGACGGCGCCCGAGTCGAAGTCGAAATGATCGAGGCTGCGACGGCGGCGCTGTCTTCTTCCCCCACGCAGATCATTCGGGCACCGGTGCCGGGTCTCTACCTCGACCGCCATCCATTGCGCTCGCAACCATCGGTCGCCGTCGGCGACGAAGTTGCGGCCGGCACGCCGCTCGCCTTTCTCCAGATCGGACCGCTCTTGCTTCCGGTCCCGGCCCCGGAGGACGGCATGGTGGTCGAGACGTTCGCCGAGCATGGCGCGACGGTGGGATACGGCGCGCCGCTGATCGGATTGCAGCCGCACGGGAGTGACGCCGAATGAAGATCGATCTCAATGCGGATCTGGGCGAGGGCTACGGTCCCTGGTCCATGGGCGACGACGACGCTCTGCTCGGCCTCGTCTCGTCGGCCAACATCGCCTGCGGCTTTCACGCGGGCGACCCGCTGATCATGCAGCGCACCGTGGAATCGGCAAAGGCGCGGGGTGTCGATGTCGGCGCCCATGTCGGCTTCCCGGATCGCCAGGGCTTCGGCCGCCGGGCGATGCACATCGATCCTACCGAGCTCGCGGCGATGGTCACCTATCAGCTCGGCGCGCTTGCAGGGATCGTCCGCGCAGCCGGTTACCGCATGACCCACATGAGTTTCCACGGCGCCTTGGGCAACATGGTGGCCGCCAACGCCAAACTCGCCGAACCGCTGGTCCGCGCTGTCGCCGCCTTCGATCGAGAGCTCCTCATCGTATCGTCGACCAGCCGCGCCATCGAGGGGGCGGCGGCGGCCTGCGGCCTGCGCGTCGCCACCACTTTCCTCGCGGATCGCGCCTACGACGATGACGGACTGCTCGTGCCACGGGGCACGGCCGGCGCGGTCATTCACGACCCGGCGCTCGTGCTCGAACGGGTGCAGCGCCTGCTCTGCGACGGCGTCGTCATCACCGCGACCGGCCGGGCGCTGCCGATGCAGGCCACATCGATCCTGCTGCATGGCGACACCCCGGGCGCGGTCGAGTTCGCCCGGACGATCCGTGCGGCGATCGAGACCGCCGGTGGCGAGATCGCGCCGGTGTCGCACCTGATCGCCGGCGGCCCCGGGCGTGGCCCATCATAAGCGCCCCTTATCCCGCCAAAGTGATTCCATCTTGGCGGCGGAACTGCTCCGTCGGTAGCCTCTGGAGAACAGCGAGGACTCAGATGCCATTTTCCGACTACAGGACGGCTCTCGTCACCGGCGCCTCGTCAGGCATCGGCCTCGCCGTCGTCGAGCGCCTGGCGCGCGAGGGACTGCAGGTGCACGCGTTGGCGCGTAGCGCCGATCCACTGAAGGCGCTGGCAGATCGCACCGGCTGCATTCCCCATGCCGTCGACGTTCGCGATCTGCCTGCGCTTACCAAGCTCGCCGGCAGCGTCGAATTCGACGTTCTCGTCAACTGCGCCGGCGTCGACCGGCCCAAGAAATTCCTGCAGGCGGATGCCGAGGATATCGAGCTACTGCTCGGCGTGAATCTGGGGGCCGTCCTGCATCTGTGCCGCCTCGTCGTGCCCGGCATGGTGGCGCGCGACCGCGGTCACGTCGTGAACATCACTTCAATCGCCGGCGCCTATAATTTCGGCGGCAACTCGACCTACCACGCCACCAAGGCGGCGGTCAGCATGCTGTCCCGTCAGCTCCGGATCGATGCCTTCGGCAAGCGTGTTCGCATCACCGAGATCTGCCCGGGGCGGGTCGAGACCGATATCTTCGCTCACGTCCACGGCGACTCCGCCGCGACCCGCGCTGCCTTCATCGACGGATTCGAGCTGCCCAAACCGGAGGACATCGCCGACACGATCGCTTTCGCCATTGCCGCGCCAGTGGCGGTAAACATCGGCCATATCGAGATCACACCGACCCTGCAGGTGCCGGGCGGACTGTCGACGGTCCGTCCCGAGCACCCCGCCAGCCCTCCAGCCGTCACCTAGAGCGGAGGGTGCGATGAAGGGCTTCGACCTCATGGCGATCCTGCTGAACCCCGAGTTCAGCCGCATGCTCGTCCACGGGGTGAAGATGACCTTCATCATCTTCGCAGGCTCCTGGCTGCTCGCCATGAGCCTCGGTATCACCCTCCTTGCAATTCGAATGCTGCCGGGCCGGATCGCCGACGCCCTGGTCGAGGCCTACGTTGCCTATCACCGCAACGTGCCGACACTGGTGCAGCTGATGCTCTGGTATTTCGGTGTCTCCAGCCTGCTGCCCGAGCGGCTCCAGGTCTGGCTGTCCGATCAGAACGGCGAGGCAATCTTCGCGGTGATCGCGCTCGGACTGTGTCAGGCCGCATATTTCAGCGAAGACCATCGGTCGGGCTTGCGCGCCGTGCCCAAGGGCCAGTGGGAGGCCGCTCGCGCGCTGGGTCACAGCTATCTCGGCGCGATGACTTACATCCTGCTGCCGCAGGCGGTCCGAAATGCGATGCCGGCGCTGGTGAACCACACGGTGTCGCTGTTCAAGAACAGCAGTCTTGCCATGGCGATCGGCGTCACCGAGCTCACGCATGCGGTGAAGGAGGTCGAAAACCAGAGCTTCCGCGCTTTCGAGACCTACCTGATCGCGACCGTCTTCTACCTCGTGTGCTCGCTGCTCCTGATGTGGCTTGGCTATTATTTCGAGCGGCGCAGCCGCATGGCGGGAGCGCTCTGACATGACGCTCCTGTTCAACATGATAGGCATCGTCAGCGACAACTGGCTGCTGCTGCTGGTCGGCCAGTTTCCGAACGGCCCGCTCGGCGGGATCGCCGCGACCCTGATCCTGTCGATTCTTGGAATTGCGCTGGCATTCCCGCTCAGCGTGGCGATGGCGCTCGCGCGTCTATCGCCTTGGCCCGTGCTGCGCTGGCCGGCGACGGCGCTGGTCTATGTCGTGCGCGGCGTTCCGCTGCTGCTGATCATCCTCTGGGTCTATTTCCTGCTGCCGCTCCTGATCGGCGAGAGCGTTCCCGGCTTCGTGACCATGCTCGCCACCTTGGTCATCTACGAGGGGGCCTTTCTCAGTGAGATCGTGCGAGCCGGAATCACGGCATTGCCGCGAGGGCAGATGGACGCGGCGCGGGCGCTCGGCCACAGCCACCTCGGCGCGATGCGCTACGTGATCCTGCCGCAGGCGCTGTTCAACATGATCCCGAGCATCATCAGCCAGTTCGTCTCCACCATCAAAGAGACGACGTTGGGCTACATCATCAACGTGCCAGAGCTGACCTTCGCGGCGGGACAGATCAACAACCGGCTTCTGACCAAGCCGTTCGAAGTCTACTTCATACTCGCCATCATCTATTTCGTCGTCTGCTGGACTCTCACTAAGCTGGCCAGCACGCTCGAACGTCGGATTGCCGTTCGGCGCGCCAGGTCGATGGATGGTGCTGCAGCGCCGGCTTTGGCAGCCGCATCGAGGACATGATCATGTCAAACCAGGCCTCGAACAGTACGGCAACTCCGATGATTGAATTCATTGGCATCAACAAGTTCTACGGTTCGCTGCCCGCCCTCGTCGACATCAACGCGGAGGTGAAAAAGGGCGAGGTGGTCGTGGTATGTGGCCCCTCGGGCTCTGGCAAGTCGACGCTCATCCGCACCGTCAACCGGCTTGAGGAGATCCAATCCGGAGTGCTGCGCTTCGACGGACAGAATGTTCATGCGAAGATTAGCAGCTTGGCAATGAACCACCTGCGCAGCCGTATCGGCTTCGTTTTCCAGAGTTTCAATCTGTTTCCACACCTCAGCGTGCTGGACAATGTGATGCTGTCGCCTGTGAAGGTGAACGGCATCAAACGGAGCAAGGCAAGGGAGATCGCGCTTCAGTTGCTCGACCGGGTAGGCCTTTCCAGCAAGGCGCAGAACTATCCGGCGCAGCTGTCCGGCGGCCAGCAGCAGCGTGTCGCGATCGCGCGAGCGCTGGCCATGGAGCCGCCGGCGATGCTGTTCGATGAGCCGACCAGCGCGCTCGACCCGGAGATGGTCGGCGAAGTTCTGGCGGTGATGCGGGGACTTGCTCGCGATGGCATGACCATGATGTGCGTCACCCATGAGATGAATTTCGCACGCGATGTCGCTGATCGTGTCTGGTTCATGGATGCCGGGCGCCTGCTGGAATCGGCGTCGCCGAGCGCGTTCTTCGGCTCGCCGCAGCATCCGCGTGCGCAGCGCTTTTTGTCGGATCTGCGGGCACGATGACAACGCCTGCCATCATTGCAAAACAGGGAGTTCGAAATGTCGATCGGGATCGGGACTAAGACTGGAAAATGCGTGCTCCGCGCCGCCATCGTTGCCACGGGCCTGAGTTGCTTTGCCAGCGTGGCCATGGCTGATCAGCTGGCCGATATCATGCAGCGCAAAGAGCTGCGCTGCGGCACCTTCGCCGACGTACCCCCGTTTGCCGCGCCCGATCCGAAAACGCGGGAGATGGTTGGCTTTGATGTCGACCTCTGCAGAGCCATTGCCAAGCGCTGGGGCGTCGAGGCGAAGATCAGCCCGCTCTCGGTCGAGGCGCGGGTGCCCGAGGTCAAGCTCGGCCGCGTCGACATCACAGTCGCCAATCTCGCCTATACGCTGGGCCGCGCCGAGCAGATCCAGTTCTCCGACCCCTATTATCTCGCCAAGGAGATGTTGGCGGTGAAGGCTTCGGATCCAGGAACCAAGAAGGCCGACTTCAAAGGTAAACGTCTGGCTTCGACCAAGGGCTCGACCTCCGAGCTCGCGATCAAGCTGAATGAGTCGGATCCCCTCACTTTCGTCGACACCGGCTCGGCTTTCATGGCCGTCCAGCAGAACAAGGCGGTCGGAATGGTGGCCAATACCATGACCATCACCAAGCTCGTCAACGAATCGAAGTCCGCTGGCCAACCGCTGAAGATGATCGATGAGCCCATGGTCTTGCAACCGATCGGCATCGGCATGAAGAAGGACGAGCCGGCGCTGCTCGCCAAGATCAACGAGACACTGCTCGCACTCGACCAGGCAGGTGAGATCAACCAGCTCTGGGACAAGTGGCTCGGCCCGAACACCGAGTTCAAGATGACCCGCACCGACAAAGTCGTGCCGCTCGGCCAACTTAAGTTCACGCCGTTGCCGTAACCGGTGCACCGGGGCACACCTCCAAGAACCGGCCCGGACAGACTTGGTGGTTGAAACGGCGTCGGCTCCTGGACGCGGTGGGTCAATGCCTGGTCGACGTGCAATAAAACATTGGAAGAAGTCGAGAAAAAAGCGCGATGGGTTGAATCGTCATGGCGCTTTAGCTCTTTGTTTGAGCATGAGTTTTGGGAAAACCGCTTCACACTTTTCCGGATCTTGCTTTAGCGCCCGCCGAGTTCAGGTAGGTACGGCAAATAATTCGACCCTTCAGAGCCAAGAAAATCGAACATAGCCTGCGCCGGCGGCAGCAGGACCTTGTCACTGCGGCGGATCACGTACCATTGCCGCACGATTGGTAGGCCCGCGACGTCGAGCACGACGAGGCGGCCCTCGCCGAGCTCGTGCGCGACGGTGTGCGCCGAGATGAAGGCGATGCCGAGCCCGGCGATAACAGCCTGCTTGATGGTCTCGTTGCTGCTCATCTCCATGCCGATGATTGGCTCGAGATCCGATTTCTGGAACATGCCCTCCATTAGTGTTCGCGTGCCCGAGCCCGGCTCGCGAGTGAGAAAGGTCTCGTGCACAAGGTCGGTCAGACTGAGTCCTCGGTCCTTTTCCAGCCAATGTCCCCTGCGGGCGACGATGATGTGCGGATTGCGGCCGAGCTGGCGCACGTCGACGTGGACGTCGGCGGGTGGCCGGCCCATCACCGCGAAGTCGAGATCATAACCGTGCATGGCTGCGCGGATCTCATCGCGATTGCCAATCGTCAGCTTGATCTCGATCTTGGGGTAGCGCTTGGAGAACGCCGCGATCGCATGCGGCACGAAATATTTAGCGGTCGAGACCGCACCGAGATGCACCGCGCCGCCGCTCCGTCCGGCGAGCAGGTCGAGCGCGCCCTGGCAGTCCGCGATCGCGGCCTCGACCCGCTCGGCCAGCGCCAACACTTCCTTGCCCGCCGCGGTCAGCTGCATGCCGTCGCCGGTCCGCTGCACCAAGGGCAGGCCGGCGAGGTCCTGAAGTTGCCGCAGCTGCTGGGTCACGGCCGGCTGGGTCAGCCCAAGATGGCCGGAGGCCGCCGTCACGCTGCCCTTGGCCGACAGCGCCGCGAGCGAGCGCAGCTGCCTGATCGTCAGATGCCGGAGCTGTGCAGCCGCCTGTCCGGGTCAATTATAAGAAAATTCTTTGGTGCTCATTACGAATAGAAATTTTCCTTATTAATCTGTCCCTGTCAATCTCCTGGTGCTGGGACTGACCGCGACCGACCTTCAGAGGGGAGGGCATGGCTGCGGCGCCGGCCAAGGGGATGGACGCAGATGACTGGGCAACTCAGGCTGGACGATCACCTTCAACGGTATTCCGAGACCGCGCCGCATGCGCTGGCCGTGGCGGCCGCAGTCGATGCCATCGCGGCGGCGGCCATCGAAATCGCCGACCTCATCGCGTCAGGTGATCTCGCTGACGCCTCTGGCCTGACCACGGAGCGCAACAGCGACGGCGACATCCAGCGCGACCTCGATGTCCAGGCCGATGCGATCCTGCGCCGCTGCCTCAGCAAGCTGCCGATCGCGGCGCTGGCGTCGGAGGAGATGCGCGAACCCCAGATCGGCGACCGCGAGGGCCGCGTCTGCATCGCGATCGATCCGCTCGACGGATCCTCCAACATCGACATCAACATGACGGTGGGGACGATCTTCTCGATCCTGCCGGCACCCGACGACCTCTCGCTCGCCTTTCACCAGCGCGGATCAGTGCAGCTTGCGGCGGGCTTCGTCACCTACGGGCCGCAGACCTCGCTGGTGTTGACGCTCGGCGAAGGCGTCGACATCTTCACGCTCGATCACAAGGCCGGCTGCTTCCGTCTCGCCCGCAGCGGCGTGCAGATCTCCGAGGCCTGCGAGGAGTTCGCGATCAACGCCTCGAACCGTCGGCACTGGGATCCGCCGGTGCGCGCCTTCATCGACGAATGCCTCGCAGGCGTCGAAGGCCCCGCCAACCATGATTTCAACATGCGGTGGGTCGGCTCGCTGGTTGCCGAGGCCTACCGAATCCTCACCCGCGGCGGCGTCTTCCTCTACCCTTCGGACGCGCGCCCCGGCTACGGCGAGGGCCGCCTGCGCCTGACTTACGAGGCGCATCCGATGGCCATGATCATCGAGCAGGCCGGCGGCTCCGCCTCCACGGGACGCGAGCGCATCCTCGACCTCTCCGCGCAGAGCCTGCATCAGCGCGTGCCCCTGATCATGGGCTCGAGCAACGAGGTGCGGCGCGTCGAGGAGCTTCATTGCGATCCAGTGCTGGTCGCCAGCGTCTCTGCGCCGCTGTTCGCGCGGCGCGGATTCTTCCGGCTCTGAGCGAGGTGTCCCATGTCCAGGAAGCATCCGATCATCTCCATCACCGGCTCCTCCGGCGCCGGCACCACCTCGGTCAAGAAGACTTTCGAGCAGATTTTTTTCCGCGAGAAGGTCAATGCCGCCTACATCGAAGGCGACGCCTTCCACCGCTACGACCGCGCCGAGATGCGCGCGCAGATGGCGAAAGAGGCCGAGCGCGGCAACAAGCATTTCAGCCATTTCAGTCCCGAGACCAACCTGTTCGAGGAGCTGGAGCGCGCGTTCCGCGACTACGGCGAGACCGGTACGGCGGTGACGCGGCACTATGTCCACGACGCCGAGGAATCCGCGCTGCATGGCACGGCGCCCGGTACTTTCACCGACTGGAAGCAGCTGCCGGAGAACTCCGACCTGTTGTTCTACGAGGGCCTGCACGGCGCCGTCGTCACCGACAAGGTCAATGTCGCGCGCTATGCCGATCTCAAGATCGGCGTCGTGCCCGTCATCAACCTCGAATGGATTCAGAAGCTGCACCGCGACCGCAGCGCGCGCGGTTATTCGACCGAGGCGGTCACCGACACCATCCTGCGGCGGATGCCCGACTATATCCACTACATCTGCCCGCAATTCACCGAGACCGACATCAACTTCCAGCGTGTGCCGACGGTCGACACGTCCAATCCGTTCATCGCGCGCTGGATCCCGACGCCGGACGAATCGATGGTCGTGATCCGCTTCAAGAATCCACGCGGCATCGACTTCCCCTATCTGCTCTCGATGCTGCCGCAGAGCTGGATGTCGCGCGCCAATTCGATCGTCTGTCCCGGCGCGAAGCTCGATCTCGCCATGCAGCTGATTCTGACGCCGCTGATCATGCAGTTGATCGAGCGCAAGCGCAGCCTGAAGTGAACGAGGAGAGACACCGATGAATATCTCCGTCCACGCCGAAGCCGACATCACGGCAGTCGCGCATAACGATCTCGCCAACGCCGTCCGCTTCCTCGCGGTCGATGCCATCGAGACCGCGCAGTCGGGCCATCCAGGTCTGCCCATGGGTATGGCCGATGTCGCGACCGTGCTGTTCTCGCGCTTCCTGAAATTCGACTCGGCGCATCCCAATTGGCCGGACCGCGACCGCTTCGTTCTGTCGGCGGGCCACGGCTCGATGCTGCTCTATGCGCTGCTGCACCTGACCGGCGGCGACCTCAGTCTCGATGACATCAAGGCGTTCCGGCAGTGGGGCTCGAAGACGCCGGGCCATCCCGAATACGGCCACACGCCGGGAGTCGAGACCACGACGGGTCCGCTGGGGCAGGGGATTGCGACCGCGGTCGGCATGGCGCTTGCCGAGCGCATGGCCAATGCGCGGCATGGCGACGGCCTCGTCGATCACTTCACCTACGTGATCGCGGGCGACGGTTGCCTGATGGAAGGTCTCAGCCAGGAGGCGATCTCGCTCGCGGGTCATCTCGGGCTCGGCCGTTTGATCGTGCTGTTCGACGACAACGGCATCTCCATCGACGGTCCGACGTCGCTCGCGACATCGGATGATCATCTCGCGCGCTTCGCGGCCTCCGGCTGGTCGGTGCGCCGTGTCGACGGACACGATCCAGAAGCCGTGGCCCAGGCGATCGCGGAGGAGCGGGAGACCGCCAAGCCGTCGCTGATCGCGTGCCGCACCATCATTGGTTATGGGGCGCCTGATCGGCAGGGCACCGAGAAGGCGCATGGTGCGCCACTCGGCACCGAGCAGACCGCGGCGGCGCGCCGCGCGCTCGGTTGGGATTATCAGCCTTTCGTGGTGCCGATCCCGGTGCTCAAGGCGTGGCGGATGATCGGACAGCGCGGGCAGGTCGAGCGACTCGCCTGGCTCGATCGTTATGAGCGCGCAACGCCCGAGCAGCGCGATTTGTTCGTGGAAGGTAGGGCGGTTGCCCTGCCTGCTGCCTATGTGCTCGCCGCGGCGAAGTTGCGCGAGCGCTTCGCATCCGAACGGCCGAAGCTGGCGACGCGGCAGGCTTCGCAGCAGGTGCTTGACGGCATCGCCAGCACCATTCCCGGACTGGTCGGCGGCTCGGCGGATCTGACGCATTCGAACCTGACGCAGGCGAAGGCGCAGACCCCCGTTAAAGCCGGTGCGTTCGCCGGTGGCTACATCCACTACGGTATCCGCGAGCACGGGATGGCTGCAGCAATGAACGGCCTCGCGCTGCATGGCGGCTTCATTCCCTATGGCGGCACGTTCCTCGCCTTCTCCGACTACAGCCGTCCCGCGATCCGGCTCGCAGCGTTGATGCGGCTGCGGGTTATCCACGTGATGACGCACGACTCCATCGGGCTCGGTGAGGACGGCCCGACGCATCAGCCGGTCGAACACCTTGCCGCGCTGCGGGTGATCCCGAACTTGCTGGTGTTCCGTCCCGCCGACGCGGTCGAGACGCTGGAGGCTTGGGACTGCGCACTCGGCTCCGAGCATCGCCCGTCCGTGCTGTGCCTGTCGCGTCAGGCGCTGCCAACTTTCCGCAGCGATGCCCGCGGCAAGAACCGCGTCGCACGCGGCGCCTATCTCGTCGTCTCGCCCGACGGCGGCCGTGACGTGACGCTGATCGCGACCGGCTCGGAAGTCTCGATTGCGCTGGAAGCAGCCCGCCTGCTCGCGACCGAGCACATCCGCGCGGCCGTGGTGTCCGCGCCCTGCTTCGCCTTGTTCGAGGAGCAGCCGGACGATTACCGCGCCACCGTGCTCGGCACGGCGCCGCGCGTCGGCGTCGAGGCAGCGGTTGTCGGCGACTGGCATCGCTGGATCGGTGCCGACGGTGAGTTCGTCGGCATGCGCAGCTTCGGTGCCTCGGCGCCGGCGCCCGTGCTGTACCGCGAATTCGGCATCACACCGCAGAGCATCGCAGAAGCGGCCAGGCGCTCGGTCGCACGTCGGAACCAGGGAAGAACAGCATGAGCTTGCGTGTCGCCATCAACGGATTTGGCCGGATCGGTCGCAACGTGCTGCGTGCGATCGCCGAGTCCCGCCGCAACGACATCGAGGTGGTCGCGATCAACGACCTCGGTCCGGTCGAGACCAATGCGCATCTGCTGCGCTTCGACTCGGTCCACGGCCGCTTTCCCGGCGAAGTCAAGGTCGACGGCGATACGATCGACGTCGGCGGCGGCCCGATCAAGGTGACCGCGATCAAGGACCCGGCGCAGCTGCCGCATCGTGCGCTCGGTGTCGATATCGCCCTGGAATGCACCGGTCTGTTCACCTCGCGTGAGAAAGCCGCCGCACATATCCAGGCCGGTGCCAAGCGCGTGCTGGTCTCGGCGCCGGCAAGCGAGGTCGATCTCACCGTCGTGTTCGGCGTCAATCATCTCGCCCTGACCGGCGATCACATCGTGGTCTCCAACGCCTCGTGCTCGACCAACTGCCTCGCGCCGCTCGCTCAGGTGCTGGACGACGCCGTCGGGATCGAGAAGGGGTTCATGACCACGATCCACTCCTACACCGGCGACCAGCCGACGCTCGATACGTTCCACAAGGACCTCTATCGCGCCCGCGCCGCGGCGCTGAAGGCGCTGCGGCTCGAGGACATGCGGCTGCCGGTCGCCTATGTGAAGACGTTCCAGGGGCCGGCCACCGGCATCGTGGTCGAGCGCGAGCGGCTCGACAAGTTCGGCCGGCCGCTGCTCGGCGCCACCATCAAGCCGAAGCTCGGCCTCTCGGGCCGCAATTACGGCCGCGTGGTCTATGAGGCGCTGAAGGGCGGGCTCGACTTCACCAAGGACGACGAGAACATCAACTCGCAGCCCTTCATGCACTGGCGCGACCGCTTCCTCTACTGCATGGAAGGCGTCAACCGCGCGCAGGCGGCGTCGGGCGAGGTGAAGGGCACCTATCTCAACATCACGGCCGCGACCATGGAGGACATGTACGAGCGTGCGGAGTTCGCCAAGGAGCTCGGCTCGGTCGTGGTCATGATCGACCTCGTGATCGGCTACACCGCGATCCAGTCGATGGCGAAATGGGCGCGCCGCAACGACATGATCCTGCATCTGCACCGCGCCGGTCACTCGACCTATACGCGCCAGAAGAGCCATGGCGTGTCGTTCCGCGTCATCGCCAAATGGATGCGGCTCGCCGGAGTCGATCACATCCACGCCGGCACGGTCGTCGGCAAGCTCGAGGGCGATCCCAACACCACGCGCGGCTATTACGACATCTGCCGCGACGACTTCAACCCGATGAAGCTCGAGCACGGCGTGTTCTTCGACCAGAGCTGGGCGAGCCTGAATAAGCTAATGCCAGTGGCTTCCGGCGGCATCCATGCCGGCCAGATGCACCAGCTGCTCGACCTGCTCGGCGAGGACGTCGTGCTGCAGTTCGGCGGCGGGACCATCGGCCACCCCATGGGTATCCAGGCCGGGGCGACCGCCAACCGGGTGGCGCTGGAAGCGATGATCCTCGCTCGCAACGAGGGACGTGACTACGTTCACGAAGGCCCAGAGATCCTGGCCAAGGCCGCAGCGACCTGCACGCCGCTGAAGGCCGCGCTGGAGACCTGGAAAGACGTCACTTTCAACTATCAATCCACCGACACGCCGGACTTCGTGCCGACGGCGCTCGCCGCTGTCTAAAGGAGAGCAAAGATGAAACTGACCCAAGGCTGTTTCTCCTTCCTGCCCGATCTCAGCGACGAGCAGATTACCAAGCAGGTGCAATATTGCCTGAGCAAGGGTTGGGCGGTGAACATCGAGTTCACCGACGACCCGCATCCCCGCAACACCTATTGGGAGATGTGGGGTCTGCCGATGTTCGATCTCGCGGACGCTGCCGGCGTGATGATGGAGCTCGCCGAATGCCGCAGGGTGTATGGCGACCGCTACATCCGCGTCTCGGGATTCGATTCCAGCCATGGCTGGGAGTCGGTGCGCATCTCGTTCCTCGTCAACCGGCCCGCGAAGGAGGCTGAGTTCGAGCTGGTGCGCCAGGAGATGGCCGTACGCTCGGTACGTTACACCACCGTACACCGGCAACCTCAGCCGGCTTCCTCTTAGTCGCTTTCCGCTCGGAGCGACTCTTTCTCCCCGCTCCGACTCCCTGGCGGACAACTGCTTCGCCGTCATTTGCGGCGGCGAAGCCTCTTTATTCGAGGTCCAAGATGCTGGATGTGCCGCACACGACGACCATTGAGGTCAATGAGGTGCCTACTGCGTTTGACCTGCGCAAGGAGGCCGAGGCGGCGGGGATCACGGAGACCTTGCACCAGCTCGAACAAGAGTTGATCGGCTTGAAGCCCGTCAAGCAGCGGGTGCGGCAGATCGCTTCGCTCCTGTTGATTGAGCGGATCCGGCAGCGGGCCGGGCTCGTCTCCTCGGCCCCGACGCTGCACATGTCCTTCACCGGCAATCCCGGCACCGGTAAGACTACCGTCGCCCTGCGCATGGCGAAGATCTTGCACGGCCTCGGCTTCGTGCGGCGCGGACAGGTGATCTCGGTGACGCGCGACGACCTTGTCGGTCAGTATATCGGTCACACTGCGCCGAAGACCAAGGAGATCCTGAAGAAGGCGATGGGCGGCGTACTGTTCATCGACGAGGCCTATTACCTGCACCGGCCCGACAACGAGCGCGACTATGGTCAGGAAGCCATCGAGATCTTGCTGCAAGTCATGGAAAACCAGCGCGAGGATCTCGTCGTCATTCTCGCGGGTTATGGCGAACGGATGACCAGTTTCTTTGCCTCCAATCCAGGCTTCCGATCACGCATCGCCCACCACATCGAGTTTCCCGACTATTCGGAGGCGGAGCTGCTCTACATTGCCGAGCTTATGCTGAGGGAGCGCGGCTACCGCTTCTCGGCCGCGGCACGCGAGTCGTTCGAAAGATACATTGTGCTGCGCCGGACTCAGCCGTTCTTCTCCAATGCGCGCTCGGTCCGCAACGCTGTCGATCGCATCCGGTTGCGCCAGGCCGATCGGCTGGTCTCCGATCTCGACCGGATGCTCGAGATCGCTGATCTCGAAACCATCGATCCCTCCGACGTATTGGCGAGCCGCGTGTTCAGCGGCGGAGCTGGCAGCGAGCAGGCGACCGGGAGCAAATGTCCATGACCAGGGATATCGTCATTGCTCCCTCGATCCTGGCGGCGAATTTCGCGCGTCTCGGCGAGGAGGTCGCGGCGATCGACGCAGCCGGCGCTGACTGGATCCATTGCGATGTCATGGACGGGCACTTCGTGCCGAACATCAGTTTCGGTGCGGACGTGATAAAGGCGGTGAGGCCGTTCACCACGAAGACGTTTGACGTTCACCTCATGATAGCGCCCGTCGACGCTTATCTTGAAGGCTTTGCCAAAGCCGGTGCCGACATCATCACGATTCATGCGGAAGCCGGTCCACATCTCGATAGTTCGCTGCAGGCTATTCGCGCGCTCGGCAAGAAAGCGGGCGTAAGCCTGTGTCCGTCGACGCCGGAGGGTACAATCGAATATGTGCTCGATAGGTTGGATCTGGTGCTTGTCATGACCGTCAATCCGGGCTTCGGTGGCCAGGCGTTTTTGGAGTGCCAGATCCCCAAGATCAGGCGCATTCGCGCCATGATCGGCGATCGCCCGATCCGCCTTCAGGTCGATGGTGGTATCACGTGCCACAATGCTGCCGCCGTCGTGGAGGCTGGGGCCGACACGTTGGTGGCGGGTTCAGCCCTGTTTGGCGGCAATATCGCTGCCGAGTACGCCACCAATATCGCGGGCCTACGAATGGCAACTAGGGTTGGCCGGTCCCCGAGTTAGACTTCGGCATGGGTCAACAAACACGCAGGACGCGGCGGCTAGGCGCTATGCCGGAGGGACGATGGGGCCGTCGCGGTGAATTCCTCTGCCGTGCGCTTTAGTGGGAACTGCTCGGCTCGACCTCATCGTGATGAACCGCTGAACCATCACAAAGGCGTCAAGTCGAGCGCAAAAGCCATTGCGACGAGTAGAGAGAGCAGAAGGCCTGCTCCACAAAATATACCAAGAATCTTGAGAGTATCGCCGTCCTCAGCTGGTTTTCTGACCGTGCTGGAAACGACTCTTGCGATTTGCGCGATCATCCTGCAACTCCAATTGGCAATGCCAGACTGAAAGCAATTTATACTGAGAACAGCGTCATCGGGCCAGCATTGCAAGCATGAGAGGCTACTCTGCCTAGACCAAATGTCTGGCGGAGGCTTTTTTCAGATCGTTTTCGTATGCCTGCAAAAGTGCTGTTGAAGCGTCCACTGGCGCTTCGCATTGCGTAGCCTCGTCGCGGCCAGCCGATCTTATTTTAGAAACCCCGATTTCTGGCTCTTACCCAACCTTACCCAAACTCTGTGTCAAAAGCCGCTTAGCCCGTTAGAATGGCGCATAGCCTTCGCCTACCACGGCCTCTGCTAGAGGAGAGGGCGCGTGGTTTGCGGGCCAAAGAGCCCATCGGAGGGAATCATGCCAAGGACGCTAGCCGTTGTTTGCGGTCATTCGGCTCAACTTATCAAAAAAGCTCTCATTAACTCCACCGTGTGCGCCGGGGCGGCACTGGCTGCCACCCAGGCCTACGCAGAAGACATCAACTGGCGGCAATTCGAAGGCACGTCCATCGTCTGGGCCTACGATATTCACCCCTATGCTGACGCTGTTGCGGCTCAACTGCCCGAGTTCGAGAAACTCACCGGCATCAAGGTGACGCCGGAGCTTTATCCGGATGATGCCTATTGGAATAAGCTAACGATCCAGCTCAGCACGAAATCGCCAAGCTGGGATGTCGTCGGCACGGGCATCCAGCCCGCCTGGGACCTTGCCCCGGGCCAACTGCTCGAACCGCTCGATCGCTATCTAAACGATTCAAAGCTCACCTCTGCAGCCTACGACTACAAGGACTTCTTCCCAGCCTTGCGCGAAGCGCTGACATGGAAGGTCAAGGAGGGCCAGATCGAGGCCGGCAGCGGGCAGGTCTGGGCGATCCCCCATGGCTTCGAGAACATCCAGTTGTTCTACCGCAAGGATGTGCTGGACAAGCACGGTATCAAAGTCCCGAGCACCCCGCCGGAGATGTCGGCCGCTTGTGAGAAACTCAAAGCTGCCGATCCCACCATCACGCCTCTCGGCGTTCGCGGCGTAAGGTTCTGGAGCAGCATCCACACGGCTGCGATCTCGATTGCGAGGTCCTATGGCGTGCACGATTTCGTCGTCAAAGACGGCAAACTCGACACGGGCCTGGATTCGCCAGAGTCGATCGCCTTCCACAAAGACTATGTCGACATGATCAAGAAATGCGCTGCTCCCTCCTTTGCCAATGACAATTGGTACCAGGTGGTCGAAGGGATCAATTCAGGGCGGACCGCCATGGCGATCGATTCCAACATGTTCGGTTTCTGGAACGACGTCGCCGGCAAGCCCGCCTCCGGCAAGATCGCCTTTGCACCACCGTTGCGCGCACCGAACGGCAAGAACTTCGAATCCAACATCTGGATCTGGTCTCTGGCCATGAACGCCGCCTCCCAGAAGAAGGGCGCGGCCTGGCTCTTCATCCAATGGGCGACCTCCAAGCAGGTCGAGCTGAACGGTGCCGTTGCGGGCAAGCTCGTCAACTCTCCGCGCGCATCGACCTGGAGCGACAAGGCCTGGCTCGAATACGCCGCAAAGCCTGAATTCAACAACTTCGTCGAGACGTTCAAGACTGTGCAGGACCAGGCGCAACTCGCCTTTACGGCCCGCGTCGGCTTCGCCGAGGCAATGAATGCCTGGGCGGTGGCGATGCAGAAGATGGTCAATGGAGCGGATGTGAAGGCAACGCTGACCGACCTTGCCTCCGAGATCCGTTCGTCGATGTGAAGTCCCAAAGGGGGTGGTAGGCTTGCATGCCGCCCCCTTGGATTTCGATGTCAGTTGAAATGTATTCTTCAGGATTAGACGCAATCGTGACGCTGCAGTCTTCAGTGAGCCAACTCGCTTCGGCGCAAGACGGCGCGGCCAAGAGTGCCAGCCCGCCGCGCCTTGACTGGTGGAGCATCGCCGCGATCGCGCCGGCGGTCTTGATCCTTCTTGGCTTTCTGTTCCTGTTCTTCTACGGCGTATTTCAGTCCCTGACGGATCTCAAGTTCGGCCGGCCACTGGTCCACTTTATTGGCCTTACCAATTACGCCGCGTTGATCAAGACAGACGACTTCTGGAATAGCGTCCGAGCAACACTTGTCTACGCTGGTTCAGCGGTCCTTGCGGAAGCCGTGCTCGGCGTTGCCCTCGCCAAGCTCTTTGCCACCGAAGTGTTCCTGGCACGCGTGATGCGGCCGGTCATTCTGTTGCCACTCGTGCTTCCGCCCATGAGCGTTGCCTTGATGTGGACGACGATGATGGATCCGCAGAGCGGCATCCTGAACTATCTGCTGTCGCTTGTAGGAATGGGCCGGTTTGCATGGATTTCTGATCCCGCGACAGCGATGATTTCCCTCGTCCTGATCGACATATGGACTTACACCCCCTTTTTCACGCTGATCATCTTCGCCGGCCTCCAGGGCATCAATGAGGAGATCAGGGAGGCCGCGCGCGTCAATGGTGCAAAGGGCTGGGCAACCTTCCTCTACATCGAGCTGCCGTTGATCGCGCCCTACATCCTGATTGCTGCGGTCTTCCGTCTGATCGAATCTCTCAATCAATTCGACATCATTTTCGGAACGACGCAAGGCGGTCCCGGCAACAGCACCTCCGTTCTTTCCGTGCGCGCCTACATCACCGCATTCCAGAACCTCGCCTTCGGCCGGGGCGCGGCCCTCATGGTCGTCAATTGGATCATCGTCCTGGCCGGAGCGTTCCTCACGGTCAAGTTGTGGCGATACGTCCGACAACGCGTTAGCTGAAGAGACGCGACATGCGCCTAAATCGCTCAGGATCGACAAATATCGCTCTCAATCTGCTGGTTGGCATCTGCGCGCTCACTCTCGCTTTTCCGCTGATCTGGATCCTGCTGATGTCGTTGAAACAGCAGGGCGAGGTCATGGCCTGGCCGCCCAAGTTCATCTTCTCGCCGACGCTTGAGAATTTCCGGGTGCTGTTCGACGCCGCGCAGGCCGGCGCGACAAGCTATGGCACCATCAAGGTTGATTTCCTCACGCCAGTGACAAATAGCGTCGCCATCGCGCTCGGATCTGTTTTCGTCTCAATGCTCCTTGGCGTGCCCGCCGGTTACGTTCTGGCAAGGCGAGACATCCCGATGAAGGAGGACATCGCCTTCTTCATTCTTGGCTTCAGGTTCGCCCCGGCCTTGCTCGTCGTCATCCCGCTCTTCAACGTGTTCCAGACCATCGGACTCTACGACACCTATCTCGGCATGATCTGGGTCTACCAGGTCGTCACGCTGCCTATGATCGTGTGGTTGAGCCGCTCCTACATCGAGGATATTCCAAAGGACATCGAGGAGGCTGCAGCGATGGACGGGGCCAAACCTGTCAGGGTCATTCTGCATATCGTGCTGCCGCTTCTCAAGCCCGGCCTGATCGGCGCCTCCTTGCTGATCTTTCTGCTGGCCTGGCACAACTTCGCGCTCGGCTTGATCCTGAGCTCCACCAAGGCGCCGGTGACCGTCGCGCTACTCAAGCTGCTCAATCCGGGGGTGCAGTTCTATCCCGTCATGGCTGCAGGACTGGTCGTTACCATGATCATTCCGGTGATCTTGATCGTGATGGGCCAGCGCCACCTCGAACGTGGTCTCACTTTCGGGGCAGTAAAATGAATCCCAGGCCCTTGATGTTCTTTGGAACGACCAATCTCGACCTCTGCTTCAATGTCGAGCGGCTGCCAACGCCGGGTGAAAGTTTGATGGGCAAATTGAACCGCAATCCTGGAGGGAAGGGCGCCAATCAAGCCGTAGCGGCCGCACGGCTTGGACTGAAGCCCCTATTCTACACCCGTCTTGGCGGGGACGAGGCTGGCCAGTCCCTCTTGCAGTCACTGCGCGAAGCCGGAGTCCGTGCTGAGGCCATCACCATTTGTGCCGGTGAGGTCTCCGGCTCGGCCCTCGTCCTGGTGGGAGACGACGGTTCGAACATGATCGTGATCGATCCGGGCGCCAATCTGAATGTGATGCCGGCCATGGTTGAGAGCGCGGCCGCATTCATCGCGCCAGGCGCGCTCGTTGTTGCCGAAATGGGCTTGCCCATCTCCGCCCTCAACCGGCTCTTTGAAATGAAAAGCGAGAAGGGCTTCGAACTCATTTTTAATCCGGCGCCGGTCAGACCCGGGCTTTCGCCGGCGGCATGGCGACAAGTCGATTACGTGACCCCCAACCAGACCGAGGCCTTCGAGCTGACCGGGGTAGAGGTGACCGATTTCGACAGCGCCGCAGTGGCGGCGTCCAAGCTTCTGCACCTCGGACCCAAAGCCGCACTGATCACGCTGGGAGCGCAGGGCGCCTTCTATGCCGACGCGGCGCACTCGTTTGCGCTGCGTGCCTTTCCCGTCAAAGTCGTCGATACCACGGCCGCCGGGGACGCCTTCAATGGCGCTTTTGCCGCTTCGCTCGCTCAAGGCCTGCCTCTGAGGGATTCGGTCAGACGAGCACTAGCCGTTGCTGCCCTGTGCGTAACGCGCCGCGGGGCGCAGGCCTCAATGCCGCTGGCAGCAGAGGTCGATGAATTCCTCAAATCACAAACGATCTTGGAGTTGGAATGACCGAACAGTTCTCAGTCTCAGACAGAACGGTGCTCGTGACAGGGGCAGGGGGCGGCATCGGATCTGCCATTGTGAATGCGTTTCGGGCAGGAGGGGCCAACGTCGTTGCCACCGACGCCAATCTCGAAAGCCTCAGGCAGACATTGGTAGGACTTCCCCATGGCAATGGCGTGTTGCCGATGGCCATGGACGTTTCGCGCGAAGAGGACGTGGCGCGCGTGCTCGAGGAGATCGGAAAACGATTCGGCCGGCTCGACGTGCTCGTCAACAATGCCGGCGTTAAATCTGCCCAGCCGCTCCTCAGCGGGGCGGCCGACAAGATCGAACGCACAATCCAGATCAACTCGGTCGCAATCCTCCGCTGCTCGAAGCTCGCGATCGAGCGCTTCATGACAACCAAGGGCGGCCGCATCGTCAATGTCGGTTCCTCCTTGTCTTCGCAAGGCGCCGTATTCAACTATCAGGCCGGAGGGGCGGACTATTGCCTCTCCAAGGCAATCGTTCACGACATCACAAAGCTCCTTGCTTATGAATGCGCGCCGCTCAAGATCAATGTGAATGCAATCGCACCGGGGATCATCGACACCCCCATGCATGGCCGTCCGCGTGAGGAGACGGAAGCCCGCCATAGCGGCCGAATCCCATTGGGACGGGTTGGATTGCCGAACGACATTGCCGGCCTTGCCGTGTTTCTCGCAAGCCCTGCGGCCTCCTACATGACCGGCCAGATCGTTCACGTGAACGGCGGGATGCTGATGAATGGCTAAGTCCGGCACTCAGCTTCAATGGCCCGAGATCGCCGGTGTCATTTCCGATCTGGATGGCGTGGTCTACCGGGGGAACGCCGCGATCGCGGACGCCATCGAAGCCTTCAAGAGCTGGCAGCGGGCAAAACTTCCCTTCTGCTTCGTCACTAACAATTCGACCCACACGCCGGAAGATGTTGTGCGCAAGGTCGGAGGTTTCGGGCTTTCGATCTCCCCGAGGCAGGTCGTGACGAGCGCCATCACGGCCGCGGCGCTCATTCGCGCCCAATACCCGAAACTGACACGGGCCTTTGTCATCGGCGCGCCATCCCTTGCCAAAGCGATCGAGGAGGCGGGCCTCGAAGTCACCGATGCGAAGCCTGAAGTCGTGGTGATGGGGCTCGACCGCCAGATTACGCATGACAAGCTGCGAATTGCTGCTGCGGCTATCCTGGGCGGCGCCGTGTTCATAGGCACAAACCCTGATCTTCTCTTGCCGACTGCGGACGGCTTCGAACCAGGGGCAGGGGCCATGATCACGGCAGTTGCAGCCGCAACTCAAGTCCAGCCTCTGATCGTCGGCAAACCCGAGACGCACATGATCGAAGCCGCGCTTTCGCGGCTTGGAACGCCACGTCAATCCACATTGATGATCGGCGACCAGATACAGACAGATATCCAGGCCGGCAAGCGCGCCGGCCTTCCTGCCGTGCTCGTCACGACAGGCGTCCCACCTCGCAAGGACGCCGCGCTGCTGCCAGCCGACTTTACCGTGTCCAGCCTTTCAGAAATCGCCGTGAAGGCTGGTGTAGACACCGTACGGCAGAGGAGAGCGTGATGGCCAATGTTCGCCTGGAAGGCCTCAACAAGGCCTATGGCACTATCCAGATCCTGCGCAATATCGACCTCACCATCGATCACGGCGAATTCGTCGTCTTCGTCGGGCCTTCAGGGTCGGGCAAGTCGACCCTGCTGCGCATGATCGGCGGTCTCGAGCCGATTAGCGGAGGACGGCTTTTCATCGACAATGAGCTCGTCAACGACGTGGACGCGGCCGACCGCAATCTAGGCATGGTGTTCCAGAGCTACGCCCTCTATCCGCACATGACCGTCCGGGAAAACCTGGCTTTCCCCTTGCGGATGGCCAAAGCGACGAAAGCGGAGATCGGGAAGCGTGTCGCTGAGGCCGCGTCCTTATTGCAGATCGACCATTTGCTCGATCGCAAGCCACGGCAGCTCTCCGGCGGCCAGCGCCAGCGCGTGGCGATCGGGCGGGCCATCGTCCGCGAGCCCAAGGTGTTTCTGTTTGACGAGCCGCTGTCCAACCTCGACACCGAGCTGCGGGTGCAGATGCGGGTCCAGATCGCCAAGCTCCACGAGCAGCTTGGAAACACCATGATCTACGTCACTCACGATCAGGTCGAGGCCATGACCATGGCTGACAAGATCGTCGTGCTCAAGGACGGCAATATCGAGCAGGTGGGGAGCCCCCACGAGCTCTATCACTACCCGGCGTCGCGCTTCGTCGCCGGCTTCATTGGCTCGCCTAAGATGAATTTTTTGGGCGGTCATATCGAGGCCGCGCACGAGACAGGGGTGGAGGTCAGGCTTGACGCGGGCTCGACCGTCTCGGTCCCCGTTCGGCCGGATCAATTGCTGGTCGGCAAGCCGATCACGCTCGGGATCCGTCCCGATGATTTCTCGCAGCCGGCAGAAGACAAAGAGATCGCTCTCGAGCTGGACGTCGATTTCGTCGAGCACCTTGGCAGCGTCACCTACATCTACGGCAACGCGGGCAAGGAAGCCGTGGTCGCCAAAGCGCCACGGCTCGAGCCAGCCAAACGATCTGGCAAGGTCCGCCTTGCGGCTTCACCAGCCGATTGCCACCTGTTCACGGCCAACGGCAAGGCCCTGCAGCGGTTGCACGCACCGGCAAATTGGAGCTAATTTTCGGGCCTGCCGCACAGGAGGGGCGGCCGGTATGCACAACCGGGTAGAGCAGGTCAAGAACGCAGGAATCAGGCAGTTCTTCCGCAATTCCCGTTCATTCGTGCTCGGGGCAGGCATCGGCTCGGGCATGACCGCAAGGGCGGCCGAACGGGCGGGTGCAGATTTTGTCCTTGCGCTCAACGCTGGCCGTTTTCGCGCCATGGGCGGCTCCTCGCCAGCCTCGATCCTGCCCATCCGCGATAGCAACGAATTCGTCGCCGGATTCGGCCGAACCGAGATCCTGCCCAGCACCAAACTGCCGGTCTTTTTCGGCGCATGCACCTTCGATCCGCGCCTCGATCTCGATCGCTTCCTCGACCGGATCATCCGATGGGGCTTTACAGGGGTTACCAATTTCCCCTCCGTCATCCACATCGACGATTTTAGAAGGTCCTTGCTCGAGAAATCTGGCCTCGGCTACGAGCGAGAAATCGAACTTCTAACAAAAGCCCGTCAACGCGGTTTGATGACGATTGCCTATACCCGCTCCCAGGCCGAAGCGCGGCGCATGGTCGAGGCAGGCATTGAGGCGATCTGCATCAACTTCAATCTCAATCGCAGCGTCGAAAGCGGATCTGATCCATCGATCAGCCAGTCCGAGCTCGCAGCGCGGACCAGCGCCGTGACACGGGTGGCGCACTCCACCGACAAGAACGTCATCTGTCTACTCGGCGGCGGACCCATTACAAAGCCGGACGAACTCCTCGATATCTGCCGCGAAACGGGCGTCCAGGGCTTCATAGGCGGCTCTTCGCTGGACCGGGTCCCGTTGGAGATGTCGGTCCTCGAGGTCACATCCGGGTTCAAGACGATTCATCTCTTGCGCGAGAAAGTCGATCTGCTCGAGCGTCAGCTCCAATTGAGCGGGTTCAGGCACGGCGTCATTGCCCAATCCTCAGTCATGAAGCGGGTGCTCGAGACCGCCAAACGCCTGGCTGCCAATCCTAATCCTGTGCTCGTGTGGGGCGAAACGGGCTCGGGAAAACGCAGGATAGCGAATCTCGTTCACAGCTTCAGCGACCGCAAACATACAAAGGCTGCGCTCTTCCAGTGCCGCGCGGGGCCGGCAGCGGGCAACATCGGTGCATTGTTCGGCGCGGAGCGCGACGAGACCAGGAAGCGCCAACTATCGATTCTTGAAGCTGCAAACGGCACTGCCGTCCTGCTGCTGCATCTGGATCAACTGCCGCGGGATGGCCAGGAGCGTCTTGCTGATTACCTCGAGACCGGCGGTTTTGCACCCCTGAACGGGGTATCGGTCGTGCGGTCCAACGCACGGATCATTGCAACAGCGACAATTGCTCGCAGCGCCAGCCTTCAAACCGTGCTCTGTCCTCGGCTTCTTGCCCTGTTTACCGGGCTTGACATTGCCCTGCCGGCCTTGCCGGACAGGCTCGAAGACCTTCCCCAACTGGTCCAGCATTTCACGGTGGAAGCGAAGGGAGATTCAAACGCGCCGACGTTGGGAATAGAGAATTCTGCCTTCCTGGCGCTTGCCGGGCATGATTGGCCGGGAAACCTGCGAGAGTTGCGCCAAATCGTCAACCAGCTGGTGACGCTGCAACTGTCACACATTACGGCTGACGTCCTAAGGCCTTTGCTGACCGCGTCATCGGCCGTGAAACGGACAAATGTGTTCTCCGAGCGCGAGTGGATCATCGAAGGGCTGAAACGAAACAAGCTCCACCGCGGAAAAACTGCCCAGTCCCTTGGACTCTCCAGGAAGACCCTCTACAACAAGATCAAGAAGCTGCGGATCCTGGAGTAGCTCTGCTCCTCATTATTTTCGCGCTGGCGGCTTCGTGCCGCTCAGAAGCGCGAACTTCGCCACCGGCGCTCCTCGCTTCCCGGCGCTTACCAAATCGACGCCATCGCCAATCACGAACTTGAGCGCTTCTTCCGGCATCTGGACCAGGCCGGCCAGATGCGAGCCGATGCGCCGCTCGGCCATTGCGGTCTTAGAGATGTCGTCCGTCGCGAACAACACCCTGAAGTCCAAATTGGCAAACCATTCCAGACGTCGAAGCTCGATCTCCTGTCCGCTTTCAATGGGCGTCCCTGTCGTTGACCGCTCAATGAGAGACGCCGGCGGGAAGTTGATGATCCCCTTGATCCCGGCCTCTTTCAACGCATCGGCAAGATCCTCCCAGCACGCGAAGGGATCGATCATGACGATCGCGGCGTAAACACCCGCAGATCTCTCCTTTCGGAACGTGCGCAGATCCCGTAACAGACAATCGTTCCAGTCAACGACGGGCAAGGTCGCCATGACCAGCATGGAGCCTTCCGGAAGGCTCCCTAAAGCCGGCGCATAGATTGCTAGGCAATAACCCTCGCGCGTGTCCGACCTGCTTGAAATGAGCTCGCCGACTGCTCTTTGCTTCAACCGCCTCTACCCAATCTTACCCATTTAAACATCGCACTGATCTTATACGGCATTTCAGTTCGGTCTAGAGATCTGCACGACATCTAGGCACGTCAGGCTTCCGACGACGTCTCATCTATCCGCTGGCAGGCCGGCCTCGTCTGCTTCCTCCCTCGACTTACGCCGCTGTTGGAGAGCTCCAGCAGCGGTCTCTTTTTAGAATTCAATTCACAGGCATTGAACCGCGCGAGCTGTCCACCCGCCCGCCACTTGGCACTTTTTGCAATGGGTGAAACAGCGTCCCAAGGGCTGGCGGAGATGACCTTCGCCTGCTGCGCACCGCGTGCGTCTCATGGGCCCGAAAGGACGCCGGACAGAAGATGCCGGAAGAGGAGAGGGGAAGACACGCCGCAGACAGGACAGGCAACCTTGGCTAGAGCCACCGGTGCGCTCCCGAGCGCTTCGAGACATCTACCCAATATTACCCAACTCTCCCCGGCGCGGCACTTATTGAGCGTCTCGGCCGCGTTTAGACCATTCGTATCAAGCAGGATCGGAGAGGAAAGATCGTGTCGCACCATTGCACCGACGACGCGAAGTCGGCCAGGCTTGGGCGCTCGCCCAAGGTCGGAGCCGCTGGCGCCGTTGCAATCGTGGCGACGCTCGATACGAAGGGCGCAGAAGCATCTTATCTCCGAAACGTCATCGAAGGCCTGGGCCGCACGACGGTGGTCTTAGACGTCGGTACGTCCAAGGCAGGGTCGGACAAAGAGCCGACAGATGGCGGCCGCGCCGTTTCTCCCGTCGAGCTCTTGAACGACATTGCCCAATCGGCCCGCAAAATGGTCGATGATCTTCGCCAATCAGGCGCGATCAGCGCAATTGTCGGAATTGCGGGTGGCAAGGGCAGCGCCGTCTTTGGCGAAGTCGTCCGCGATTTACCATATGGCTTCCCGAAGCTCCTTGTGAGTAGCGCCAGGCCCGCACTGCTCGCCGAACTGGCCGTCCATAACGACATCATCCTCTATCCGACCCTTGTCGACCTCTTCGGGATCAACGCCTTCACCCAACGCGTGCTGGACAATGCCGGCCGCGCCGTGGCCGCCATGCAATATGAGCCATCCCGTCAGAGGAGACGGAAGAAAATCGTCGCCATCACGGCCTTCGGAGTTACGACGCCGGCGGCCAATCAATGCGTAAGACGTCTTGGAGAGGCCGGCCTCGATGCGATCGTTTTCCCCGCTAACGGGGCCGGCGGGCGCAAGATGGAACAGCTAATCGCGGCCGGTGAGTTTGACGCTGTAATCGATCTGACCACAACCGAGCTTGCTGACGAAATCGTCGGTGGCACCGCCAGCGCCGGACCGGATCGGCTCAAGGCAGCCGCGGATCGATCAATCCCGCAGGTCGTCGCGCCAGGCGCAGTCGACATGGTCAATTTTGGTCCACCATCCAGCGTCCCCGATCAGTTTCGCTGCCGCCAGTTCTACTCCCATACTCGCTACACCACGCTCATGCGCACAACTCCGTCCGAAAACGCAAGCATCGGCCGGCTTACGGCCGAGCGGCTGTCGCGGGCCGAAGCGCCAGCCATCGTGCTCTGGCCGGCGAAAGGCGTCTCCGACTACGACCGCGACGGCGGCGTGTTCCGTGATTGCAATGCCGACCGCGCTTGGCTGGACGCGGTCAAGAACAATCTGCCGCCCAAAATCACGGTGCGCGAATTGAACTGTCACATCAACGATCCCGAATTTGCCGAGGCGGCCGCGAGTTGGATCCTCGAGCAATTGGCGCAGGAAGGCTGACTGCGATGCGGATGTTTGAGCGAAGCGAAATCCTAGCGAAGATCGCAAGCCAGGTGGCCGAGCGCAGAGCGGTTCTTGCCGCAGGCAGCAGCTGCGGCCTGGTGGCCAAATGCGCTGTCCTCGGGGGCGCGGACATGCTGGTGGTCTACTCTACCGGGCTGTCGCGCCTGATGGGGCTTCCGACCAGCCGGATCGGAGACTCCAACGCGCGCACGCTCGAGCTTGCCGCAGAAATCCGCAACGTTGTCTCTTCCATCCCCGTGATCGGCGGCGTTGAGGCCTGGGATCCCGTTCGGCTCGATCTCGATGCGTTGCTCGACAAATTCTGGGCGGCCGGCTTCTCAGGCGTGATCAACTATCCCACCATCTCGACCATGGGCGACAAATGGCGCGACCGCCGCGGCCGCGTCGGGCTCGGCTTCGAACGCGAAGTCGAGATGATCGCATCTGCGCGCAAGAAGAACATCTTCTCGCTCGCCTATGTCGCAAACCCGGACGATGCCAAGGCGATGGCAAGCGCCGGGGCCGACTGCATCATCCCTCATGTCGGCGCCACACGGGGCGGGCTCGTTGGCCATGAGGAAGGGCGGTCGGTCAAAGACGCGATCAATCGCATCAACGACATCAACGCCGCGGCCAGGAGCGGGCGCTCCGACGTTGTCCTGCTCTGCCATGGTGGTGCGATCGCAGAGCCCGCGGATACGGCCGAGGTGTACCGGTCGACGCAATGCGTCGGATTTGTCGGCGCCTCCTCCATCGAACGAATTCCGATCGAACGGGCAGTAAAGGCGGCAGCCGAGGAATTCAAAGCCGTCCCGCTTCCCCAACATCACTGACCTCAGTTCCAAGAAATCGCAGCGAGGCTGGAATGGACACACCGATGGGCCAATCAAGCAAGGGCATGACCGTGGCGATCGCCCGAAGCGCAAGGGCGGATCACGAATGGGCAACCGACGTTCTCGTAGTCGGGAGTGGTGCAGCCGGGCTCTCGGCCGCCCTCTATGCGGCAAAAGCAGGACTGCGCGTCACTGTCTGCGAAAAATCCGCCCGGCTCGGCGGCACGACAGCTCTTTCCAATGGTATGATCTGGGTTCCTTGCTCACCCCAGGCGCGCTCAGCGAAGATCGACGACTCGCTTGCGAAGGCAAGGACCTACCTGCAGCACGAACTTGGCACCTATTACCGGGCAGGCTTCATCGATGCTTATCTCGAGGACGGCCCAGCTGCACTTGCCGCCCTTGAGGACGGGACAGAGGTCAACTTCACGCTGGCCTCGGCGCCCGATTATCATTCGAGCCAGATCGGCGGCGTCGACAAGGGCCGGGCACTGAGCCCGGCTCCCTATGATGGGCGCCTTCTCGGAGCCGATTTCGATCTGATCGGCGATCCCATCCGGGTTGTGCTTGGTGGAATGATGATCTCATCCAGCGAGGTCAGAAGCTTCCTCAATCCCTTCCAATCCTTTGCCGCCCTCAGACACGTCTTGCGGCGTGTCGGTCGCTACGCGCGTGACCGGCTGGGCCACAGGCGCGGGACAGAGCTCAGCGGAGGGAACGCCCTGATCGCGCGCCTGGTCGTCAGTCTGCGCAAGCACGGCGTCGAGATATGGCCTGGCTCCCCGCTGATAGAGCTGATCAGGGAAGATGGGCGTGTCACCGGAGCCGTCGTCAAGCGGAACGGTTCCGACCTTCGCGTGCGCGCCTCGCATGGCGTCATCCTCGCAACGGGCGGATTTGCTCGCAGCGCAGAGTTAAGAGCCAGCCTCAGCGGTCCCCACCAGCACGATGACACGCTGGCCCATGTGGACGTTGTGGGCGATGGCATTTCCCTGGCGTCCAGGCTTGGAGCTGCGATTGACAACAATGTCGCCTCTGCCGGCTTTTGGACTCCCGTCTCAATTCTCAAGAGCGGCAGCTCCTCCCAAGTGGTCCCCTATGGCTGGCTCGATCGCGGCCGTCCCGGCGTCATCGCAGTGGGGCCGGATGCCAAGCGTTTCGTCAACGAATCCAATTCGTATCACGACATTTGCCTGGCGATGTTCACCAGCGGCTATCCGGCAGATAAGCGATTTTACTTCATCTGCGACCTGGAGTTCGTACGGTTGAGAGGTATGGGACATCTGCTGCCCTGGCCCTGGACCTTGAGGATCGGAAAATATGCGCGCCTTGGGTACATCAAGGTCGGCCGGACAATTCCTGAACTTGCCAAACAGCTGGGGCTAGATCCGGCTGCGCTTGAAAAGACCGTCGAAGAGCACAACACGCACGCTGCTGAGGGGCGCGATCCGCTGTTCAAACGCGGTGAATCCGCCTTTAATCGCACGCTCGGCGATCCGGCCGTGAGCAAGAAAAACCCAAATCTCGGACCCATCAAGACAGGCCCGTTTATCGCGCTTCCAATCGTTCCGGCAACGCTCGGCACGGCCACCGGCCTGGCAACCGACACTTGCGGCCAGGTCCTAGACGGGCAGGAAAGATCCATCGCGGGCCTTTACGCTTGCGGCAACGACATGACATCCCCGATGCGCGGCATCTATCCAGGAGCAGGCATCACCATCGGGCCTGCGATTGTGTTCGCGTACCGGGCTGTCAACGCCATCCTATCGGCGACGCAGCAAAAGACAAAGGCTGCCGCTTCTGGAGCTTGACATCGTTTGCATGGGGCGAGCGCGTGATCGACGAAGCATTGGCTTTCGCCAGGAGCGGCTGGCTCGAAGGCGGCTCATCCAAGGGGTTTGATTTTTGATGCGCCGCTCGCGCCATGCCAAGATCGTCGCAACCATCGGCCCGGCAACCGTCGAGCTCGACCAACTCCGTGCTCTCGATCTTGCAGGTGCCGATACATTCCGCCTGAACTTCAGTCATGGCACCAAAGACGATCACGCGCGCGCCTTTACCGCCATTCGCGCGCTCGAGCGCGAATTCGGCCGACCCATCGGCGTGCTACAAGATCTGCAAGGCCCGAAGCTGCGCATCGGTTCGCTTGAAGAGGGTGAGCTCACGCTGCAGGCCGGCGAAACGGTCCGCTTTGTTCTGGACGGAGCAAGAGGCGGAAAGCAGGCGATCCCTCTGCCACATCCGGAGATCTTTGTAGCTGCGTATCCAGGTCAAAATCTGCTCATCGATGACGGCCGTGTTCGCCTAAGCCTCGAAAAGCCAGGCGATGGCGACATGATAGCGCGCGTCATTGTCGGTGGAACGATCCGCGATCAAAAAGGCGTAAACGTGCCGGGAGCGTTGCTTGATATCTACCCCCTGACCAAGAAGGATCGTGACGATCTCGTCTTCGGCCTAGAGCTGGGCGTCGACTGGGTTGCCTTGTCCTTTGTTCAGAAGCCTTCAGACCTGATTGAGGCACGAGCTCTAATCGGTGAGGCAGCCGGCCTCGTCGCCAAAATCGAAACGCCAATGGCGCTTGATCACATCGATGATATCATCAAATTGTCCGACGCCCTCATGGTCGCCCGCGGCGATCTTGGGGTCGAGATTCCCCCGGAAAACGTGCCTGGCCGACAAAAAGAGCTCATTCGTGCTTGCCGAATGGCCGCAAAGCCCGTGATCGTCGCAACCCAAATGCTTGATTCCATGGTGGCAGCGCCGACGCCGACGCGCGCGGAAGCCTCCGATGTTGCGACCGCCATCTATGATGGAGCCGATGCTGTGATGCTATCAGCCGAAACGGCAAACGGCGCTTATCCGGCCGAAGCCGTCGCCATGATGGATCGTATCATCCGGAGTACGGAGCAACATCGTCTCTATCGCTCCTTGATCAGGGCTGCGCAAGTCGACGAAGAGATTACCCCTCCACACGCTGTCGCAGCGGCAGGCGCAGATCTTGCCGCCACGATCGAGGCCAAAGCCATCATCGGCTTCACGGCGAGCGGGACGACCGCAGCCCGCATTTCGCGCAAACGACCACCGATCCCCGTTCTTGCTCTGACGCCAGACGACATTGTGGCGCGACGCATGTGCCTGTTGTGGGGCGTCCATAGTGTCGTGGCCAGCGATCCCTCCGGCCATGAAGAAATAACCCGGATCGCGGCCGTGGCAGCGCAACGGGAAGGCTATGTGCGGTCCGGCGACTTGGCCGTCGTGGTCTTTGGCCTCCCATTCGGACAAATAGGCGCGACAAACAACGTACGCGTTGCTGTCTGCTAGAACAGTCCGTTCGCCCTGAAACGTCTGTCGAGCCATCTTGATGTCGATCCGGACTGCGGCGAGGCTCTACGCATGGTCGTGCACGAGATGCTCCAAGCCCGGCTGCAACTCCGGCCAGGAGCTTACATTGCCTGACGACCACGAGGCAGCTCTGCGCGGATGGGCGGTTTCGGTCGAAACCGCACAGCCTTTTTAGTCGAATGCCGCTTGCAGCGAGCAGACGGGCTGTATCGCTGGCATGAGGGCCTCAGCGGCAGGCATCTGCGTGCCGCCCGCGGCCTGTTGAACTGGTCCGTCAAGGAAGTGGCCCAGCGGGTGTGCGTCTCCACGGCGATCATCTGGCGGATCGAGGAGTACAGCGACACACCAATGTCCGACGCGCAGAGGGAAAGCTTGAGAAAGACCTTTGTCGATGCAGGAATCAAAGTTACCCTTCCGGTCGTAGGCAAGCCCCGGTGTTCAGCCGCGATGACGCTCCATCGGCAAATCGAGATGGCTATCAATCGTTATCTTTTTTGCAGCGCAGGAGGGCAGCGCCGGTCTCAAGAATCAACAAAATTGAGCTTCCGGCAGCTTCTCCTCGTGTGAAAGTGCTACTCAGGTGCCCCATGCTGGCAAGTCTCGGTCTTATCCTCCTCTGCCAATTGATCGGAGAGGCCATTACGCGCGGGTTCGGCCTGCTGCTGCCTGGTCCGGTCGTCGGGCTCCTGCTGCTGTTGATTTTGCTGCTCGTCCGTGACCGTTTCGCAATCATCGCTCAAGGACCGCTGCGAAACGGCGGCGTTGAGACTGCCAGCAGGGGGCTGCTCAACAATCTGTCTCTCCTGTTTGTCCCGGCCGGCGTGGGTGTCGTGGAAAAACTCGATCTCATTTATGCTCATGGGATAGCAATTGTGTTGATTCTTGCCCTTTCCGTCGTAGTGACCCTTCTCGCGACCGTGCTAACGTTTCGCCTGGTCAGCCGGCTGTTCGGTCATGAGGCGCCATGAAGGACCATGCATTCTCGCTCTGGGTCTATCTGTCGCAATCGCCTCTGCTTTGGCTGACGATCACCTTACTGGTTTATGCAGTCTCGGAAGCGCTGTCGCTTGCCCTCCACCGACATCCGCTCGCCAATCCTGTTCTCCACGCGGTCTGGATCATCGGCGTGTTTCTGTTCGTGACCAGCACGCCATATCCGGTCTATTTTAGCGGAGCGCAGTTCGTACATTTCTTGCTCGGCCCAGCCACAGTCGCGCTCGCTATCCCGCTCTACGAGAACCGCAGGATCGTCCTTGCCTCGATCGTGCCAATGCTGGCAGCCCTCGTTGTGGGCTCGGTCACAGCGGCCGCGTCGATTGTGCTGCTTGCGAAAGCTGCAGGCTTGCCGCGCGATGTTGTACTGTCCCTTGCGCCTAAGTCCGTGACAGCCGCGGTCGCAATGGGGATCAGCGAAACACTGCACGCCGACCCTTCTCTGACCGCCGTCGCGGTGATCCTCACGGGGATCATGGGAGCGATCATTGTCACGCCATTGATGAATTGGAGTGGTATCATTGATTTTCGTGCGCGTGGTTTTGCCGCGGGCATCGCCGCGCACGGCATTGGTACCGCGCGAGCGTTTCAGGTGGACGAGGTTGCGGGCGTGTTCTCGGGGATTGCGATGAGCCTGAACGCGCTGGTTACGTCTTTGCTCGTCCCTCTCGCAGTCACACAATTGTTGCGATAAGCCACCGCGCATGGCCGTTCTGACGAGGCCCATCCTCACTTTTTCGGATAGCCAAACCATCGCGGCAACGAGCGATACTTACTGGGAGGAAAGGCTAGCTTCGCCTCCGAGCTGGGCGACGATCCAATCGGCAAAAGCGCGCACCGCCGAGCGTTGCCGGCTGGCGCGCGGATAAATTAGCCTGTGACCGACGTATCGAATATCGGTTGCGCGGCCGGCCAATGGAGCAACCAGTCGTCCGCTAGCCAATTCGCGCTCCGCTAGAAGCGTTGATTCCAAGGCTACTCCCAGTCCTTCGGCGGCGGTTGCAATCGCCAGGAAACTTCGATCGAATCTCATGCCGTGAATCGCTGGAGCTTCCAATCCATTGGCGGCGAACCACTGATGCCATTGAACTTGCTTCACGTCTGAACGGATCAATGTCTGATCCAGGAGGTCGATCGGCTTCTTGATTGATTTTGCAAGCTTCCGGGAGCATAGGGGAGTGACTGTTTCCTCTGGCAGAGGAACAATCTCGACGCCCTCCGCCCTCGGCGGACCGTAAACGATGTCGACATCGAAATCATCGTTACTGAAACGCGCATAGTCTGTGCTGGCAGCCAAGCGAACTTCTAGCTTCGGATGGGCTGCAAGAAACTGCGCCAGTCGTGGCGTTAGCCATTGCGCTGCAAAGCTCGGAGCGGAGTGAACCCGCACCAACTGCGGACCACGAGCAGCGACTTCCTCCAAGCCGCGGCGGAGCTGATCGAATGCAGCGCCGGTATGTCGCATCAGGTTCTCGCCGGCCGGCGTGAGCCGCACCGCGCGTGCACTGCGCTCGAAGAGAACGGTCCGGAGCGTGTCCTCCAGCTTACGGATTGCATGACTGACTGCACTTGGCGTCAGGTGAAGCTCATTCGCCGCATCGCGAAACGATCCGGTGCGGGCCGCCGCCTCAAAGGCGCGAATTGCCGATATCGGAACATTCGAGAGCATCGCATAAGTGAACCAGATTCATCGACCCATGACAACTGTGCGCTTGTCGGCGCGGAGAGCGAGGGTCATTCCTAGCATTGTCAAGGAAAACAATTTGCGGGAGGAACTGATGCTGCTCAGCGGGAAGACAGCCATCATTTCGGGCGCGGCCTCGCCGCGGGGGATCGGGCTCGCCACCGCCCGGCGGTTTGCCTCCGAGGGCGCTCGGGTCGCAATCCTCGATATCGATGCCGGAGCCGCGGCAGGGGCAGCAGCCACTCTTGGCAAGGAACACCTCGGTTTGCGCTGCGACGTCGCTGACAAATCGTCCTGCGAGCGGGCAGTTGCAAGCGCGGTCGAGGCATTCGGTGGTATCGATATACTGATCAACAATGCCGGCATTACCCAGCCGGTGAAGCTCCTGGACATATCAGCCGCCGATTGGGATCGCATTCAAGACGTCAATCTCAAAGGCGTTCTCTTCCTCTCCCAGGCCGTGATCCCGCATATGCGTGCGCGGAAGTCCGGATCGATCGCATGCATGTCGTCGGTGTCGGCCCAGCGTGGCGGCGGAATTTTTGGGGGACCACACTATTCGGCAGCGAAAGCCGGCGTTCTTGGTTTAGCCAAGGCCATGGCTCGCGAGTTCGGTCCTGACAACATCCGCGTCAACTGCGTCACGCCTGGCCTGATCGGCACCGATATCACGGCCGGCAAGCTGACTGATGAAATGCGTGCGAAAATTCTGGAAGGCATTCCACTCAATCGTCTCGGCACCGCAGAAGATGTCGCCGGCATCTACACTTTTCTGGCCTCCGATCTCTCCGCGTACGTCACTGGTGCCGTGATCGACGTCAATGGCGGCATGCTCATCCACTGAGCCAGCAAGAGAAGGTCCAGATCGATGGAAGCGCCGACCAAAACGTTGACCAACACGCCCAAGCTGGCGGACCGCGCCTATAACATTCGCCGCAATGCGCTGCGCATGGGGGAAGTTCAGGGCCAAGGCTATATCGCTCAGGCGCTCGATATCTCCGACGTTCTCGCCGTGGCTTACTTTCACGCGATGCGCTATCGGCCGGAGGATCCGACCTGGGAGGAACGCGATCGCTTCCTGCTCTCAAACGGGCACTACGCTATTGCGCTTTATGCGGCTTTGATAGAAGCGGGGATCGTCCCCGAGGAAGAGCTTGAGACCTATGGCAGTGACGAGAGCCGCTTGCCAATGTCGGGCATGGCCTCCTACACGCCCGGAATGGAAATGTCGGGTGGCTCGCTCGGCCTCGGGCTCAGCATTGCTGTCGGCATGGGCCTTGGCCTCAAACGCAAAAGGTCCGAGGCGCGGGTATACACCTTGTTCTCCGACGGCGAGCTCGACGAGGGCTCCGTGTGGGAGGCCATCCAGTCGGCGGCCCACTACAAGCTGGACAACCTGATCGGCATTGTCGATGTCAACAACCAGCAGGCCGACGGTCCCTCGACGCAAGTCATGGCCTTCGAACCCTTGGTCGACAAGCTCCAGGCATTCGGCTGGTTCGTACAACGTATCGATGGCAATGATCTCGATGCCGTGCTCGCAGCATTCGACCGTGCAAAGTCGCATCCCGAGCCGAAGCCGCGAATGATCGTCGCCGACACCCTCATGGGGAAGGGCGTTCCTTTCCTCGAGCAGCGCGAGAAGAACCATTTCATTCGCGTCGAGCAGCACGAATGGCAACTTGCCCTTGCCGCGCTGGAAGCCGGGAGGCAGGCATGAAGACCGTCAGATCAGCACCGCAAGCGGGCAAGCCGCGCCTAACCACCTCTGCCATGATCGCCTCGATTGCGGCCGAGGGCCAAAAGACGAAGCCAGCGCCGTTCGGACATGCACTCGTCGAACTGGCACGGAGCCGGCCAGAGGTGGTCGGCATGACCGCCGATCTCGGCAAATACACCGACCTGCACATCTTCGCCAAGGAATTTCCAGACCGCTATTACCAGATGGGCATGGCCGAGCAACTTTTGTTCGGAGCAGCCTCCGGACTCGCCGCAGAGGGCTTCATGCCCTTTGCGACGACATATGCCGTGTTCGCATCGCGGCGCGCCTACGATTTCATTCATCAGACCATTGCGGAGGAAGACCGCAACGTGAAAATCGTCTGCGCCTTGCCCGGCCTGACCTCGGGCTATGGCCCAAGTCATCAAGCCGCCGAGGATCTCGCGTTGTTTCGGGCCATGCCAAATATGACGGTGATCGACCCCTGCGATGCCAGTGAAATCGAGCAGGTGGTGCCAGCCATAGCCGCGCATCAAGGTCCAGTCTACATGCGCCTGCTGCGCGGCCAGGTGCCTGTCGTTCTGGATGAATACGACTATAAGTTCGAGCTTGGAAAGGCCAAGCTGATCCGTGATGGCAAGGACGTCCTGATCATCTCGTCCGGCATCATGACCATGCGGGCACTCGAGGCCGTCCAAGCTTTGAAGGATGACCGCGTGGATGCAGCGGTGCTGCATGTTCCAACCATCAAGCCCCTCGACGCAGAGACTATCCTGCGTGAGGCCAGCAAGCCGGCACGGCTTGTCGTCGTTGCCGAAAATCACACGACCATTGGTGGCCTCGGCGAAGCAATTGCCGCACTCCTCTTGCGTTCTGGGGCACATCCGCCTTTCCGCCAGATCGCATTGCCGGACGAATTTCTCGACGCCGGCGCGCTTCCAACGCTGCACGACCGTTACGGGATTTCCACCGCAGAGGTCGCAAGGCAAATCAAACAGTGGCTTTAGCGCCGCTGGGCTGAGGTCCAACAAGCTGTACTCAACGTTGCCCGCCGCACCTTGCAGCGGCGAACGCTGGCTTTTGCCCAAATGCCGGCACTCAAGACGCGGGCACACGAATGAGCGGAACGGCTGCGCCGCCTGCGCTGAGATCGCCACCGCTAGGTAAATAGAACGAGGAGGAAGACATGAGCGTATCGAAACGCAGAGATATCAGCCGGCGTTCCCTGTTGAAAGCTGCAACGGCCGTACCTCTCTGCGCAATTCTCACTCGACCGGCATCTGCGGCCGAATTCGTTTATAAATTTGCAACCGGCCAGGATCCGACGCATCCGGTGAACGTCCGCGCGCAGGAAGCCATCCAACGCATTCTAGAGGCTACCAGTGGCCGGCTCGAGATCAGGCTGTTTCCGGCCAACCAGCTCGGGTCCGACACCGAGCTCATGACCCAGGTCCGCAGCGGCGGCGTCGAATTCTTTAATCAGTCCTCTTCGATCCTCGCCACCCTGGTCCCAAGTGCGGGCCTGGTGAACACCGGCTTCGCGTTTACTGACTACGATAGCGTTTGGAAAGCTATGGACGGAGATCTCGGAACCTACATCCGGACGCAGATTGCCAAAACTCCGATCATGGCGGTTTCCAAAGCGTGGGATAACGGCTTTCGTCAGGTGACTTCTTCCGGACGTGAGATCCGCAGCCCTGACGATCTAAAGAATTTCCAGATCCGCGTCCCCCCGGCGCCGCTTTTGACCTCGCTTTTCAAGGCGCTTGGAGCCGGCCCGACGCCTATTAACTTCAACGAGGTCTACTCCGCGTTACAGACCAAAGTCGTGGACGGCCAGGAGAATCCGTTGCCGATCATTGCAACCGCCCGCCTCTACGAAGTGCAAAGCACGTGCAGCCTGACCGGGCACGTTTGGGACGGATACTGGATCCTCGCCAACAAGCGCGCATTCGAGCGCTTACCGAAGGATGTTCAGGAGGTCGTGACCCGCGAACTAGATCGCTCCGCCGTCGATCAGCGGGCTGATATCGCAAAGCTCAGCCAGTCCTTGCGCACCGATCTGTCGGCCAAAGGTCTCAAATTTATCGAAGTCGATCGCGCCGCCTTCCGACAAGCCTTGTCCAAGACTAGCTTCTACTCCGACTGGAAGGGCAAATTCGGCGAGGAGGCGTGGTCGCAGCTCGAAAAAGCGGCGGGTCAGCTGTCATGAGCAGCGTGAGCCACGCTCCACATGCTGATGACGGTGGAGCGACCGCCTCGACTGAACGGGGTCCCCGACATTGGGCGGTAACAGCGAACACGATGTTGGGCCACCTCGTCGCGGTCCCAGCCGCGCTACTCGTCCTGGCCGAAGTCGCAATCCTGGCCGCAGGAATCGTAGGCAGATACGTATTCCGCTCCCCCATCGTCTGGTCCGACGAACTCGCCGGTATTCTCTTCCTTTGGCTTGCCATGCTCGGCTCCGTCATTGCTTTCCAGCGCGGCGAGCACATGCGTATGACAGCCATCGTCGGCGTGCTCAGTGCCCAGGTGCGTGCGTTTTTGGACGTGGTGGCGGCCGCAGCCTCGCTGGCGTTTCTTTTGCTCGTCGTTTGGCCGGCCTATGAATTTGCCGCCGACGAGGCCTTCGTCACCACGCCGGCGCTGGAGATCATCAACACTTGGCGTGCGGCGGCGCTACCGATCGGAATTGGGCTGATGCTGATCGCCGCGGCCCTCCGGCTCTGCCGAATTGCCAATCTACGCAGCTTGTTGGCCTCTCTAGCGATCGTCGCCGGTCTCATCCTTGCGTTCGTGCTGCTCGCGCCGGTTTTTAAGCCGCTCGGCAATCTGAACCTTCTGATCTTCTTCGTCTTTGTTGTCGGTGCGATGGTCTTTGCCGCCGTTCCGATTGCCTTTGCATTCGGTCTCGCCACCGTGGGTTATCTCACGCTTACGACGAGCACGCCGGACGTAGTGATGATCGGGCGGATGGATGAAGGGATGAGCCATCTGATCCTGCTCGCCGTGCCTCTTTTCGTCTTCCTGGGCCTGCTGATCGAGATGACGGGCATGGCTCGCGCAATGGTCGGTTTCCTCGCAAGTCTCCTCGGCCACGTCCGCGGCGGGCTGCACTACGTCCTGGTCGGGGCTATGTATCTGGTCTCCGGTATCTCAGGGTCCAAGGCGGCAGATATGGCGGCCGTGGCCCCTGTGCTGTTTCCCGAGATGCGGCAGCGTGGCGCCAAACCCGGCGACCTCGTTGCGTTGCTGGCCGCCACGGGGGCGCAAACCGAAACGATTCCGCCGTCGCTGGTTCTGATCACGATCGGCTCGGTGACGGGCGTGTCGATCTCCGCGCTATTCACCGGCGGATTGCTCCCGGGCGTGGTGCTCGCAGTTATGCTCGGGGCGATCGTGTGGTGGCGCTACCGGCGCGAGGACCTCTCTCACGTCAAAAGGGCGACTGGGCGGGAGATCGGCCGAGCCTTTGTCATTGCTCTTCCTGCGATCGCCTTGCCTTTCGTGATCCGGACCGCCGTCGTCGAAGGCGTTGCAACGGCAACGGAGGTCTCGACCATCGGCATCTTGTACTCGGCCTGCGCCGGTCTCCTCATTTACCGCCAGTTCGACTGGCGACGCATCTATCCTATGCTGGTCGAGACGGCCTCCCTGTCGGGCGCGATTCTGCTCATCATCGGCGCCGCGACAGGAATGGCCTGGGCGCTGACCCAGTCGGGATTTTCAGCCTCGCTTGCCAAGTTCATGACCAGCCTTCCCGGCGGTGTCCCCGTCTTCCTAGCGGTGACGATCGTAACTTTCGTGATTCTAGGCAGCGTGCTGGAGGGGATCCCAGCCATCGTCTTGTTCGGTCCGCTCCTGTTCCCGATCGCGCGGCAGGTTGGGGTCCACGATGTCCATTACGCAATGGTCGTGGTTCTCGCGATGGGCATCGGCCTGTTCGCACCGCCGTTTGGGGTCGGCTACTACGCGGCCTGCGCTATCAGCCGCATTAACCCGGACGACGGTATGAGACCAATCGTGGGATACATGATTGCGCTGCTCATTGGCACGCTGATCGTCGCCGCGGTGCCCTGGCTGTCTATCGGCTTCCTGAAATAAGACTATCCGGTCCCGTGACCGGACCGCGATCGGCTGCCACCTTAAGTGACGCGAGCGGATAGAACTTGCTGGCACCGGCAGCAGTTTATAACGCTGGCGAAGCGAAGCGCCCCGATCAGCGTGTGAACTGGTTCATATGCGCGGCGTGCAGCCTTGGATAACCAACAGAGCGAAGCAGGCTCCGGCTCGGCTGAGGCGGTACGTCAGCCGTTCGTCTTCTGATGAACGCTTGGCCCGCGCTTTGCAGGTGATTCATTGCGCCTAAAGCAGCAAAGTAGGCTGCCATGACGTGGATAGAAGCTTGTGGCTATCTGGCCTCTTCGCTCGTCCTCGTGACATTCTGCATGCACACCATGCTGACTCTGCGGGCCGTCGCCATCTGCAGCAATCTCGCATTCATCGTCTATGCCACTGGCGCCGGTATCTACCCTGTGCTGATTCTGCACTTTATTTTGCTTCCACTAAACGCTGCCTACTTCGTCCGCATGGTCTTGGTACTACGCCGCGCCAAGCTCGCCGCTAATACAGATCTTTCTCCGAACTGGCTTCAGCCGTTCATGCACACACAGCGGATCAAGGCTGGAGAGACAATCTTCGAGAAAGGGGATCACGCCGATGCACTCTATCTCATCGGATCAGGACAAGTCGAGCTTCCCGAAATAGACAAGCTCTTGTATCCAGGAGAGGTTTTTGGTGAGGTTGGGCTGTTCGCCGTGGATCGACGCCGCCGCACGCAATCTGCTCGAGCGGCCAGCGATTTGGAGCTTTTCTGGATCAAGGCCGACGCATTAAAGAGGATTTGCGAACGGAACCCTGGCCTCTCGCTGTACTTTCTTCGTCCTGTAGCCACTCGGCTTAGCTCAAATGCTTCCGAGCGAACAGAGCCCCGGCAAGCCCCGTCCGCGCGTTGCGCTGGGGACATTAGATGAACCGCATACGCTCTCGCTGACACCGCGGTGGCGGGCGTTGCGTAGCTTCTTTGATCTCTACGCTTTGTGGTGAGCGATATTGTAATCTCCCGGCATGCATTTGTGCCGCTGAATATGCCAAGTATCTGAGCGGTAAATTGGATGCGCTTCTTTCCACTGGGCCAGCCCTGTCTGGCCGTTCATAACGCAGCCCTGGAAAGTAAGCGTGCTGTCGAATGCAGAGCTCGTCACGATCTTATCAACGCAATCGGCGGATGCAAATTGGCAAAGCACGGCAACCATCGTCACGAACAAATCGTCCTCGAAATGAAACTCTTCAAAAACAAACTATGGACCTATGGACTGCAATTACCACAAGAGCTGCTCTCGTGCTAGCTGATGGTGGCTTTTTGACCAGCTCATAAAGCAAAGACGGGAAGCGGAGTCAGCAAATCGGCCAACTGGTGGAGGAGCATCGAATATCCAGGCTCAAAGTCTTTTGGGTACGTATGCATCCCTGGGGCTGATAATCGATCGGAATGCAGCGACACTTCCAGCTCCATCCTCCTCCTTGTTGATTGTCTCCTTGGTTTGAGATTTGATGCGAAATCATTTCAGATGAGGTCCTATGAGCGTCAAGGCCGTGATGGCAACAATCCTGCAGCACGAGCTCGCCTCCCGTGGCGTGAACTCACTCACGCGTTCTGATTACGAGGCGGTTATTGAGCAGCTGATCAAAAAGCTGACAGAGCTAGAGTTTGAGCTCCGCTCGCGATCAACTAACGGCTCGCAAGGAGTTCCGACCTAACCAATCACTCAACTCGCGTCGTAGCCGGACGAGTAATTGCCCAACTTCCGTTCGCGGCTCCGCGACATAGGCCGTCCTGGTGGGCGACGATCACGGCACTTCAACTGGCGGCACCGCCATGCTGACCAAAACAAAACATAACATCACCTCGCGCCCTGCCATTTACGTTAACTGCAGCCGAGATTTGCGGAGGAGCCGCCGCCGGGCCATCTCGTGCCTGTCAGCTATCGCTACTGCACCTGGGGCAGGGCAATTTCAAGTAGCTGACGCCGGGGCCGGTGGCCATAATCCTCGGCAAGCCAGCGGCCCCACTTGTCTTAGCTCCTGTTTTGAACTGTTCATGCTCGTATGTATCCGCCCCAGGCGCGCCGTCGCGAAATGCTAAGACCGCGAGCTGCCGCCAACTCATCTGCGGCCTGCACCAGCTAGTTGCTCTGTGCCAAGTGCCGCGTGCCGACCGGAAACGAGTTTCCAACCTTAACCGAATTTAGGCAGATGTAGAGGCACCCCTTCGCAGGGCACATCGAGCTCTTCAACCTGGCCCTTGCCGACCTCTGTCACGCGCAACTTCTTGCCTTCAATCGTGAAGGCGCAATTTGTCGGTTGCGGCCCATCCAGCATGAGCCGGTCCACGACGTTGCCGCCGCGGTCGAGCACAGTGACGTTCTTCTGATTATAGACTGTGCAATAGAGCCGGCCGTCGGTGCCAAAAGCCATCCCGTCGGGCCCCTTGAAGTCAGGATTGGAGTCGGGCTGCAGCACATTGCCGAAAACAACACGTTCAGGCATTGGCTTGCCGAGTACGTCATAGCGGTAGATTTCGCCTGTGAACGATGCGTTGGCATAGAGATGGTCGTCGGGCCCGAAAGCAATCCCGTTGGTGAATCGGATCTTGCGATCGAGGACGCGAAGGACCTTCATGGCCGCGGGATCGATTTCGTAGACGCGGCCGTCCCAATCAAGGTCCATATAGCCCTCGACGAAGGCCTGCCCGTTGATGAAATCCTCAGCCGCCATGCCTGAATCAGTCATGTAGAGTAGTCCGTTGGGGCCGAAGCAGAGGTCATTCGGAAATAGAAAGCGATCGGCGCCTTCGCCCTGCATGCGCCGGATCTCGTTTCCGGCTTGGTCGATGCAAATCAGCGCCCGCAGGCCCGCTTCCGCGATCCAGATGCGGCCGTGGCCGTCCGTCGTCAGTCCGTTCGGGCGGCCGCCCGTCGCGCGAACCACTCTGCGATTGCCTCGCTGATCGAGCCGCGTGATGCACAACGTCGATGCGGACATCTCCGTGACATACATCGATCCGTCGGGGAGGCAGATTGGCCCCTCGGGCGCTCCGATTCCGCTAGCAAAAAGTCTCGATGCCATGCTTTTCCCCCTGCATCCCGTTGTTGGGTTTGCGAACTCTTGCGCTTAGGCGATGACCGAGCCTGTGGCCGGATCGATCAGCACCATCCGATTGAGGTCGATGGCGAGCTGGATTCGCTCGCCATGGCTCTGAACATCATGTGCTTGCAGCTCCGCGACTGCGTCTACTCCGCCGATCTTGATGGTCGTGAAGGTACGAGTACCTGTAGGCTGGATGAGATCGGCGACCGCTGAATAGGGCACCACCCCATCGCGCAATGGTCCGTCGCCGGCTCGGCCGAAATGCTGAGGCCGAATGCCGACAATGACCTCACGTCCCGCCACGCTAGAAAGGGCAGTGGCCTTCGCAGGCGGCACAGTCAGGGACTCTCCGGAACCGAAAACGACAGAAAGCCCGCCATTCATCGCCGTCAGGGTTGCCGGTATGAGATTGATCGAAGGAGAGCCGAGGAAGCCCGCCACGAAGCCCGTTCGCGGCCGCTCGAACAGTTCGAGTGGAGCTCCCTGCTGCTCTATTTTTCCATCGCGTAGCAGCACGATACGATCCGCCAGCGTCATCGCCTCGACCTGATCGTGTGTAACGTAGATCATTGTGGTGGTGATCTCGTGATGCAGACGCTTGATCTCGGTTCGCATTTCGTCACGCAATTGGGCGTCCAGATTCGAGAGCGGCTCGTCAAACAAGAAAAGATCCGCCTTGCGAACGATGGCCCGTCCGATCGCGACGCGTTGACGCTGTCCACCGGAGAGCTGACGTGGATAACGCTGGAGGAGATTGCCGATGCCGAGCATCTCGGCGGCTTCGCTGACCCGCTTCCTGATCTCGATTTCTGGCGTCTTGCGGGCGCGCAGGCCGAACGCGATATTCTCATTGACGGTTAAATAGGGATAGAGTGCGTAGTTCTGAAAGACCATCGCAATGTTGCGTTCGCGCGGACGCAGATCGTTGACGATAGCGCCGCCAATCGCGATCGTGCCGTCGTCCGGATCTTCGAGACCGGCGATCGTCCGCAAAAGCGTGCTCTTGCCGCAGCCTGACGGACCCACGAGCACAGCGAATTCGCCATCGCTGATGGTTAAGTCTAGTCCCCGAACGGCATGCACGTTACCGTAGTATTTGTGCACTCCGGTCAACTTGACGTCGGCCACTCTAATCTCCTCAACCTTTGACGGCGCCGAGCGAGATGCCGCGCACGAGATAGCGCTGCATTACCGTAACTGCGACGAAGATCGGCAAAGTCCCCAGGACGGACATCGCCGCGATTTTGGCCCAGAAGTTCGACTGGCCACCGAAATAGTGCGTCAGCATGACCGGAAAAGTGATCACTTCGGTACGCGTGAGCACCAGCGCGAAGAGGAAGTCGTTCCAGGCGAACACGAAAGTAAAGACCGAAGTCGCCATGAGCCCCGGGCGCACCATCGGGAAGACGACTTTCCAGATGACCTGCCATCGGTTCAGTCCGTCGACGAGGGCGCTTTCCTCCAGCTCGAGCGGAACATCAACGATATAACCCCGCATCATCCAGATGACATAGGGCAGATTGAACGCGGTATAGAGCACGATCAGGCCGAAGTAGCCGTCAACCAAACCGAAATAGACGTAGATGAGGAAGATCGGGAAGACGACCGCAATCGGCGGGATCATGCGCTGGGAAATGATCCACATCGCAAGGTTCTCGCCACCCGTGCCGAAGCGGGCGAGGCTGTAGGCGCATAGGGTACCAAGAATGATGGCAATGGCGGAGCTAACGCCGGCGACGATCAGGCTGTTCAGGATGGCCATGACGTCACCATCCTTGAATAGGACATAATAATTCGAGAACTGGATCTGCCCAGGCATCCACAATGGCGGCACGTGATAGATCTCGTCCGGCGTCTTGAACGAAATCATAAACAGCCAATAAACCGGAAATAGAAACAGCAAAGTGACGACGCCGGCGCCGATATAGCGTAGCACCAGAACGCGCCCCTTCCTGGTGGGCAGCTTCATCAGCCTCATCGCGCAATCTCCATGCGCTTGAGGACAAGCGTGGTAATGAGAGTGAGCAGCGCAATCACCAGGAAGGAGATCGCGGCGGTGTAGCTGGTTTCGAATTGCGAGAAGCCCTGCACATAGGTGTAGAGTGAAATCGTCTCGGTCATCGAGCCCGGCCCGCCTTCGGTGAGGGCCCAGATGATGTCGAAGATGCGCACGAGGTCGAGGCCGCGGATAAGGCATGCAACAGCTATCACGGGCGCGATCGCCGGCAGAATGATCGCGCGAAGCACGCGCAGATACGATGCCCCATCGATCTCAGCAGCCTCCAGTTGAGACTGATCGACATTGGACAACGCAGCGAGCAGCAGCAGAAACATGAACGGCGACCACTGCCAAACTTCGCAGATGATGATCGCCGGATAGACGTAAGCAGGGTTGACGGTCCACAGGATCCGGATCGGTTCGCCGGCGAAAAAGCTGAGTATCTCACCGATGGGACCAAAGCGGACGTCGAACAACAGGCGCCAGGTCGCACCAGCAACAATCGGAGAGATCACCGTCGGCAGCACCAAGAGCGCGACGAAGAGCTGGCGCCCGGGCATGCGGTCGATGAAGAGCTGCGCCATCAGGAAGCCGATCAGTAGCTCGAGAGGCAGGGCGATTGCTGTGATGATCGCGGTGTGGCCGAGCGATGCCCACAAACGGGTATCTCTGAACAACTCCGCATAGTTCAGCAAGCCGGCGAAAGACGTATCATTGTCCGTCATCGTGATGCGCTGGAAGCTCACGATCAACGAGTAGATGAGGGGAAAGAGGCCGACGAGGAGAAGAACCAATATTGCGGGCGCAACGATGAGATAGGGTAGGCGGTCCTCGAGCACACGCCCGAGCCGGCTCGGGCGGCGATGTTCAGTGCCATTAAAGCTTAAAGAGAACGTCATCATCAATCCAGGAATCGCGCCGCACGGGAGGCGGTGCCTCCCGCGCGCCCTCCAAGCCAACTATTGCGGATAAGCGCCTGGTTTTGCTGCCCAGACCTTATAAACCGCCTTCTGGTTTTCAATGCCCACCTTCTCGGTGATGGCATCAAACTGCTGCGCCATGCGGTCGAGAATGGTCTTCGGATCTTCGCCGGCCCAGAGGCTCGAAATGGCCTTGGTCATCGCCTCGTCGTACTTGTCCTGCTGCAGCAGGGAGAGATCGAGCAGGCCCTTCTCGCCAGATGTCTTGATCGTGTCGAGATAGGCAGGAGCATCAGGCCAGAGCGCACGGTATTTCTCGCTCGCGTAGTGCGACAGGCGGAAGGGATCGCGGAGCGTATAGGGGAGCTGCACGCGCTCAAGGCTGGTCTTCTTGCTGTTCAGCCATTGGATGAAGAGATAAGCGGCCTCCTTGTTCTTGCTCGTGGCCGAGACGGACAGGTCGAAACCGACGCCAAGCTCCGGGCGACCGAGGGGCGTGAGCGCATACCCGACCTTGCCGGCGACTTGCGATTTGGGTACCCATTTCAGCGCTTCCTCGCCCGAGCCGTAGCCGGCGGCCCAACGCCCATAAGGGGGCCAGGAGATCGTCATGGCGGTGGTGCCCTGGAGGAACGCGGCCAAGTTGTCGACGAAATTCCATTGCTCCACGCCTGGTGGCATGAACTTGTTCTCGGCCAACATCTGCTTGAAGACCTTCAGGCCGACATCGCTGTTCACCGTCGATTTCATCGTATCGGCATTGAAGAACTTGCCGCCCTCCATGCGGAAACGTTCCTGGAACATGTATTGCGGATAAGGCGCAGTTCGGAAGAAGCCGGCGCCATAGACCTTGGGCGCCATCTTGTCAGTGATGAACTGTCCGATGTCGTCAAGCTGCTTCCAATCCTTGGGCGGAGCGAGCTCGTAGCCGAACTTGGCCTTGAACCCCTCCTTCATCTTCGGATCCTCGAAAATGTCTTTGCGGTAGTAGAGCAGCATCACATCGCCGTCGTCCGGGAAGCCGAAGATCTTGCCGTCATACTGCATCTGGTTGTCGCGATAGGCTGCGGCGATGTCCTGCAACTCGTCGCGATAGCCGAACTTGTCGACATATTTGTCCAGGGGCTCGAGCGCTCCGGCCCGGGCCAGGTCGGGCATCCAGGATGGAATGACGTTCAGTGCGTCATAGGCCCCGGCGCCCGACTTGAAATCCTGCATGATCTTGGTGAACATCTGGTCGGTCGGCACCTCGACCACCTTCACCTTGATGCCAGTGAGCTTCTCCCATTTCGGACCCGAATAGTTGAGCGGGTCGAGCGATTGAAGGCCCGCCTCCCAGACGATACTGATCGTCGTGCCCGCATATTTCTTTGCTGCTTCGACAGCAATGTCGGCGGCATCCTTATCAGCGGCAGGAGCCGATACACCTGTGAGCGCAAGGATAGCGGCCACGCCCAACAATGTCCTGAACTTCATGCCTTCCTCCTCTTCATTTGAGCAATCCTAAGCCGCCAAGGTGGCCCCGGAGCTTTTGCCTCGGCGCGTCGACCGGTTACCCATGCTGGACGTCGACTGCCGCACCGTCGGAGGGCTGTCGAACGAACAGATGAGTGTCTTCTGGGGATGGCCATCCGCGCTCAGGCCGCGCTGCCCGATAGGCACGAACGCGATTTCGCCTTGGTAAAACACGCCTTCCCCCCAAAAGCTCTCGATGTATTTGCTTTTGGCGTCACTCTGCTGTGAGGCGGAAGCGGCCGGCAAATGAGAACTTTGCAACCACCGATGAGCCACATTCACCTGTCAGCAGTCTCTGCTGCGGCCCGCTCAAGCCTCAAAGCTGAAGAAAATCCGGTCAAAGCACGGCGGACCATTGGCCAAGCCAGTTGCGCCCTTGCGAGCCTTTGCTGAACTACGAATACGTTTCTTCAGGGATGGGAAGTACCTTGCCGAATATGGTTAGTTAGTTTGCGAGCGGCATCGCCTATTTTAAGGCGTAACTCGCTATCGACAGGGATTCTTTTGCAAGTGCAATCGCTTGGCGCCCTTTTACGCCATGGTCTTACTTGGCCTGAATATTGCTCAGGGTATGAGAGTTCGACAAAAAGATCATACCAGGGGAGTGGCGCCGCATGGGGCAGGTCACGTCACGAAGTGGCCTCTTGAAAGGCCTTAAGTTGAGAACTGTCTTGTTGCTGGCAGGGCTGACGCTGACCAACATTGCAGCCTGGGGCTGGGCCGTTGCGCTGTTCGCCGGTCAGCCGTCGGTAATGGCAACCGCGCTGCTCGCTTGGGTGTTCGGTCTGCGCCATGCCGTGGATGCCGATCATATTGCGGCAATCGACAATGTCGTGCGGAAGCTGATGCATGCCGGCCGCGCCTCCGAAACTGCAGGTCTCTACTTTGCGCTCGGCCATTCCACGATCGTTCTCGCTTCAATGATCCTGCTTGCCGCCGGCGTCATGACCCTCGGCGGAGAGGGTTTGCTCAAAAACTTGGGCGGCCTTCTCGGAACCTCGGTTTCAGCCGTCTTCCTGCTCGGCGTGGCCGCCGTCAACTTTGCGATCTTCGCAAACTTGTGGCGCACAATGCGTGCAGCGCAGGCCAGCGGCGTCTACGGTGCACAATTACTCGATGCGCCCCTAGCCGGAAGCGGTCTTCTTTCGCATTTGCTCGGCCCGATCTTCCGAATTGTGACGCAAAGCTGGCACATGTATCCGCTCGGATTCCTGTTCGGATTAAGTTTCGACACGGCGACCGAAATTGGCCTGCTCTCCCTCTCTGCCTCTGAGACTGCGCGCGGCCTGTCGCTCTGGCAGGCCATAGTCTTTCCTGCACTTTTCGCTGCCGGAATGTCCCTGGTTGATACCTTGGATTCAGCATTTATGGCCAGCGCTTATCGCTGGGCTTTCGTCGATCCGGCCCGAAAGCTTTGGTACAATCTGACAATCACAGGTGCCTCAGTCGCGATTGCGCTGTTCATCGGCAGCGTGGAAACGCTTGGCCTGATCAGCGATCAGCTTGAGCTCACGGGTGCCCTTTCGAGCCTCGTCGATCGCCTCAAGGGATCACAAGCCATCTTAGGCTTCGGCGTGATGTCATTGTTCGCTCTCGCCTGGCTAGCATCTCTCCTGCTGTATCGCGTTGCATGGAAGGGAAAGACCACTCGAACCGCCTTGCCGACATCACGCGCGACTTAGCGGCTGCAGCGATGCTGTCGAGCCGCTCGAAGCCTGCCGTCTTTGCCCGCTGGACGAGCATTGCAGCACTAAGCATCTGCGCCCTCATGATCGACGCTGAACCTAGCTCTGGAGACAATATCCAGACTAGCTACACCTTGCCTGCAGTCATAGTCACTCGTGAGGAGATCCCACGGCGACCGCGAAGAGCTCCAACGCCACGCTCGGATCGAGCGCTCGGCATAGGGTCCAGTAGCCAGCTGGGCGGGCAAGCCTCAGCGGTATCGGCCAAGAGCAGCGCGGCCTTGGCTCCCGCGTCGAGCATGGCAAGCCAGATCACAGTATCAGGCGAAGACGTCAACGCGCGGCCCGTGATGCGCCCGGGCGAAGTGCTCGAAGCTGTACCGGGGCTCATTGTGACGCAGCATTCCGGCGAGGGCAAAGCGAACCAGTACTTCTTGCGCGGCTATAATCTCGATCATGGCACGGATCTCGCGATCTATGTTGATGATGTGCCTGCCAACATGCGCACTCACGCCCACGGCCAGGGCTATGCCGACCTCAATTGGCTGATTCCTGAAGCGATCGCCGCCATGGAGGTAAAGAAGGGGCCTTACTTCGCCGATGAAGGCGACTTCTCCTCGGCCGGCGCCGTGCATATCGGCCTGATCGACCGCACGGTGAAGGGGCTAGCGCAGATGACCGCCGGCAGCTTTGGATATCGCCGCTTCCTCGGCATGGATTCGACGAGGCTCGGCGATGGGACATTGCTCCTCGCCGGCGAGGCTGGGACCTACAACGGCCCCTGGGACAACCCGGACAACCTCCGCAAGCTCAATGGGCTCTTGCGCTACAGTCAGGGCACGGCCACCGACGGCGTGTCGGTCACGGGCATGGCTTACGCCAACAGATGGAATTCGACCGATCAGGTGCCGCAGCGCGCCATGACGGACGGATTGATGGATCGGTTTGGATCTGAAGACCCGACTGACGGCGGCAACGCAAACCGTTTTGCCCTGTCGGCGCGCGTGGCGCAGAGCGATAATTCCGGGGCCTGGAAGGCGAACGCTTATGTCGTCAAGAGCGAGCTCGATCTCTACAATAACTTCACTTATTTCCTGGCCAATCCCGTTGTCGGCGACCAATTTCACCAGCACGACGGCCGCCTAATGGCCGGCGCTAACATCGCACGGACGATGGATGGCTCATTCGCTGGGCTGCCGATGCAGACGACCTTCGGCCTGCAGTCCCGTTACGACGCCATCGATCTCGCGCTCACCGACACCCACCGGCGCAGTTTCCTGTCCAACGTACGCAGCGATAAGGTCGGGGAAGGCAGCATCGGCGCTTACGCCGAGAGTACGTTGCACTTTTCGGACTGGCTGAGGACCACGGTCGGTTGGCGCGGGGACTATTACGCGGCCGACGTGACGTCGCTGTTCGATGCGAACAACTCAGGCCATGCCAACGCTACGATCGGAAGTCCCAAGCTTCGCATCGTGGTCGGTCCCTTTAACAAGACCGAGTTCTTTTTCGGCGCCGGCTATGGCATGCACTCGAACGACGCGCGGGGTGCGACGACGACGGAAGATCCGAGCGATCCCGGGACAAAGCTGCCGCGCTCGCCGCTGCTGGTCCGCACCAGGGGCGCGGAGGTCGGCGTGCGTTCGAGGATCGTCCCGGATCTCGACACCTCGCTCAGCCTCTTCGTCCTCGACCAGGATTCCGAGATCCTGTTCTCAGGCGATGCCGGCGATACCACGACGGCGCGCGCGAGCCGCCGCTATGGATTCGAATGGACCAACCATTACCGCCCACGGTCTTGGATTGACGTCGACGCCGATCTCGCGATGACCCATGCGCGCTTTCGCGGTTACGACAGCGACCAGGCGGAGGTTTATGCCTCACTCGCCGGCTATCCCGCCGCGCAGATCGGCAACGCGCCCGGCAACTATATCCCTAACGCACCGACCATGATGGCGTCCGCCGGCATCTCGCTCGGCGCGAAGACGGGCTGGTTCGGCGCCCTGCGTTGGCGCTATCTCGCCTCCAGTCCGCTGACGGAAGACAACGCCTTCCGATCGCAACCTACCGGCATCTTCAACGCGCGGATCGGCTACCGCACCGACAAGGGCTGGCGCCTCCAGCTCGATTTGCTCAACCTCCTCAACAGCAAGGCGAACCAGATCACCTATGCCTATGGCTCCCTGCTGAAGACGGACAAACTTTACAATCTCTGTGCCGCCAATGCCGCCCCTGCGCCAGTCTGTGCCATTGGTGTGATGGACTATGTGCTTCACCCGGTCGAACCCTTGACCGTCCGAGTGACCCTAGCGGGCACATTCTGATATCAGTCAGGTCGCGAGTCGCGAAACGTCCGTTCGCCGGTAATAATGGCCGATAGCATGCTCTGACGCGACACGATGTCCTCGCGCACGGCAGCATATACATGCAGGATGACGAAAGTCACAATGAACCAGAGGCCGAGATGGTGCACTGTATGCACGTCTTGACTGTTTGGGAAGATCGAGAACCACCAGCCGAACAGCGCATACCATAAGCTGTCGCGACCTTCGCCCTCAGCGTAAAGTGCAAATCCGGTCAGCATCATCAGGATCATCACAATCACGAACAAGAACATCGCAGTATTGGCCAAAGGATTGTGGCCGACGTATTTTTTCGGGTAGCGCACTAGGAACAGGTACCATCGCAGCTCGTACAAAAGGCCCCAGCGCCAGATCCGGTTGTAGATCGGAAACGCGAACAACTGGCGGGCATACTGGTTGCCGACGAACGCCCAGTAGACGCGATAAAGGAACGCGAAGGCGAGCACCTGTCCCGACGCGAAGTGAACAAATCGGATGTAGCCCATCGTGTACCAATTGCTAGCTTCACCAGGCATCGAGGGAAGCGGCGAGGCGATTAGATAACCGGTAACGGCCAGAAGAGAGATCGTTAGCGCATTTAACCAGTGCCAGATCCGTACCGGTGCCTCATAGACATAGATTGATTGGCGATCCGTGCCGACGGCGCCGACGGCGTCCAGCGTACCCGGAATCTCCGAGATTTTCGTCATCGCATGCTCCTGCATTGAGAGTGATTCGACGCAGCGAACAAACGAATCAGCGCATGCCATCGAGAATATCGCGCGCATGCCGGCGCGAAATCACCGCCCTGCAATTTTTTTCTTCACGCTTCAGCGGCCCTACGCAACGAAGAATTGGAAACCCGCTTTAACCGCAGGTGGAAATCCTGCTTTCATATCTTTATTGAACCTCTTTGCTATTTTCCGCTGCATCCACGTGGGTTCGCGGTCTTTTTCCCTGCATGAGCAGCGAGCTTCCTTACCCGGCGCACGACACTTGCTGCGCGGCAGCTCGCTGCAATTTACCGATGATTAGGAGAGACGGCACATCGTTTGCTCATTTCCAGCTCCAGCGAACCGGGTATTTGCGATATGGATTTGAGCTTCATTCGGCGCGGCGGCGCATCGCGCCGGGCAGGCGTCTTCCAGACACAGGGCCGGATGAATGCAGCGGCCATGAGCTTGCCGAAAAGCGAGCCAGTCATCGCCAACCTGTCAATTCGCCTGAAAATCATGATGGGATTTGCTATCGTTCTGCTGCTGTCGGCGGGCACCATGGCGGGCGCCTGGTTTGGCTATGAGGCGATCCTCGACGGCTTCGACGTTTATCGTATCAGCATGTCGGAATCGGATTATGCGCGCGAAATCGACAGCTCGCTCTCGGCATACCAGAGCAACGCGCGCTATTACGCCCTGACGGGCATAAAGGAGGCGGAAGCTGCCGCGGAAGAGGCGCGACGCTTGCTCGAGCGAACGATCACGGCAGCCAAAACCGAGACTGCAACTCTCAGCTGGCAGCAGTCGATAAAGGAACTGTTCGAAGCCTACCGCGCCTATACCGATTCCTTCAACAAAGTGTTGGCGCTGCGCGCCGGGATCGATCGCTCGGCAGCCACGATGGGCGGACAGGCGCACGTCATCCGGACCGCGCTCGATCAGGTGAAGGCGCCGGGCGCTCAAGCAGAAAATATCATTGAGCGTTTCGATACGATCGATCGCCTCGTAACGACAGAATTGAAGCTCCACGATGAAGTCCTCGCGAGGGACGTCTTACAGAGAATAGAAGGGTTTAAAGGTGCGATCGTGCGAGAGCGTCGCTCGCCGGACGTCGGCGGACAGGCGCTCGACGAGCTCGTCGCGTCTTACCGAGATGGGTTCGCCCGAGTGGAGGCCGCAGGCCAAGAGATCGATCGTTTGATGGCGGACATGTGGAAGCTGCGTCACGGACTATCCGGGGCGGCCGCCTCTCTGAAGCGAGTGGCTTTGGCGGAGCAGGCTGATGCCGAGAAAAAGACCGCGGTGCAAATCATCCACGGTCAATCGGTAGTGGTTGCCCTTGCGCTCGCCTCGATTGCAATTGGCCTCGTGCTCTCCTTTGCGATCGGACGCGGTATCGCAAAACCTGTCATCGCGATGTGCAGCTCGATGATCGAGCTGGCAAACGGCCGCTATGAGATCGTGCTGCCGGGGCTCGGTCGGCACGACGAGGTCGGCAAGATGGCTGGCGCGGTCGAGAGCTTCAAGCGGCAAGCCATTGAGCGCGCCGAACGCGAAGCTGCGGAGATCGAAGAGCGTAACAGGTCGGCGGCCGAGCTGCGGCGCGCTGAGCTCGCTAAATTCGCTGGCGGCTTTGAGGCCGCGGTGGGTGACATCGTCAACGGCATTTCGGGTTCTGCTCAGCAACTCGAAGCAGCAGCATCAACGCTGTCACGCAATGCGGAGGCGACAGGGGGCCTGACCAACGCGGTGGTCGGCGCCGCGCGAGAATCGTCGAGCAGCATTGGTTTGGTCGCCTCGGCGGCCGAGGAGCTGTCGCTGTCGATCAATGATATTCGCACCCAGGTCCGCAACTCGAATGCGATCTCCGGTAATGCGGTAGCCCAGGCCAAGAGCACGGACGCCCGCATCGCGACGCTCGCGCAAGCCTCGCACCGGATTGGTGATGTCGTGAAGCTGATTACAGCGGTCGCAGAGCAGACCAATCTGCTCGCGCTCAATGCCACCATTGAGGCAGCCCGCGCCGGAGAGGCGGGCCGCGGCTTTGCCGTCGTCGCAGCCGAGGTGAAGTCGCTTGCAAGCCAAACCGCCCGTGCGACGGAGGAGATCGGCTCTCACGTCGAAGGTATGCAGCAAGCGACCGGAGATTCGATTGCCGCGATCAAGTCGATCGCCGGCATCATTGGCGATATCTCCGCCATCTCGGGTTCGATCGCGTCCGCCGTCGACCAGCAGACCGCGACGACACAGGCGATCGCACAGAGCGCGCAGCAGGCGGCCTCTGGCACCGCGCAGGTGTCATCCAATCTCGAGCAGGTCAATCGCGAAGCAAGCGAGACCGGCTCGGCGGCTTCCGCCGTGCTGCAATCAGCGCGCGGACTAACCGAGGCGAGCCACCGCCTGCGCGCGGAGCTTGACCGTTTCATGGCCAACGTCGTCGCGGCGTAGTCTGGCTCGCAATGCGAGACGCCTGCGACTACCATTGCGCAAGTGCCAGAGACCTGCGCTAGTCAACGGACAAGCCGGCACCCTCGCGTGGGCAAACCGGTATCCTAGGGATCGTCGATGGAGCATGGTCTGGATCTGGCCGGATTCGCGTTGCACCCGCAACGCGGTGCAGTGTTGGGTGAGGTGCATGCGCGTCCGTTCACGCGGCTCTCCGCGCCTCTCGCAGTGCTGCGATTTGCTTTTTTGGGCCAGGGAGAAGCGGCGGCCGCCGACCGGCAGGCCTTTGTAGGCTTTTGCACCGCGCAGGGCTTGGCGGCACCCGAGGTGTCGGCTAAGCACCACCAGGTGTCAATCGGAGCAGTTTCGCTACGCTGGGAACAGCATTCCGAATTCACGACTTTCACCTGGATCTGGAGTAATGAGGCATCCGCGCTGGCGTTCGCTCCCATCGGTGACGAACTTACCGCATTGATCCGGGCACTGCCGCAAACGGGACAGCTGCTTGTGGCGGTGAGGCTCGAGGTGGAGCAGACCGAAGCGGCCGTCGCGCGCGCTGAGGAGCTGTTTGATAAGAGCAGCCTCGCAATGGCGACAGTCCGCAGCGGCCCTGCGGTCGTCGCTTCCGACTTTCGTGCGGATGCGCAGGGCTTTGTCCGCATTCTCATCTGCAACGACGGCCTGTCGCCGGGCCGGCTTGGCGCTCTTGTGCAGCGCGTGCTGGAGATCGAGACCTATCGCACGCTGGCGCTGCTCGGCCTGCCGGCCGCGCTCGAGCTCGCGCCCTCGGTCGATCACATTGGGCGGCGGCTGGTCGAAGTGCTCCAGGAGATGCAGGGCGCCGAGGACCTCAAGCTCAACAATCACCTCCTCACGGAGCTGACCGCATTGGCCGCCTCATTGGAGCGCGGCGCAGCGGGTAGCCTGTTCCGCTTCGGCGCGAGCCGGGCTTATTACGACATCGTGCAGGCCCGCCTTGGCGTGATCGAAGGAAGCGAGATCGGAGGGCGACCGACCTGGTCGTCCTTCCTTGCCCGGCGGATGGCGCCGGCGATGCGCACCTGCGCCGCGATGGAGGACCGCCAGGCCAACTTATCGATCAAGCTAGCGCGCGCCGCCGATCTCCTGCGCACGCGGGTGGACGTGGAACTGGAGGAGCAGAATCGTGACCTGCTGCGCTCAATGAACGAGCGCACCAAGCTGCAATTGCGCCTGCAGAGCACCGTCGAAGGCCTCTCCGTGGCGGCGATCGGCTATTACGTCGTCAGCCTGTTCGGCTACCTCGCTAAGGGCGCACATGACGGCGGCTTGCATGTCGAGCCGTCACTCGCGACAGCATTGTTCGTACCATTTGCCGTCGGTCTAATTTGGATCATCACGCACCGGATCCGCCAGAGGCACCTTAAACATGAAGGCGCGCCGGGCGATCATGACTGAGTTCCTTCGCGCCGAGGGCTTGCCATTCGAGCCGGGTCGGCCGAAGCTGGTGGAGCTGGAGGGCAAGTGATGAGCCAATCGAACGGAATGACCAACCTGCTCTGGCTGCAAGGCGCGAGCTGCGGCGGTTGCACCATGTCGATCCTCGAAAGCGGCTCTTCCGGCTGGTTCGACGAACTGAGGCAGTTCGGCATCAACCTGCTGTGGCATCCCTCGGTCAGCGAGGAGACAGGCGAGGAAGCGGCCGAGGTGCTCAACTCCGTGCGCGAGGGCAGGGTGCCGCTCGACCTACTGCTCCTCGAAGGCTCCGTTGCCCGCGGCCCGAACGATAGCGGCCGCTTCAACATGCTCGCGGGCACGGGCCGCTCGATCTACCACTGGATGCTAGATCTCGCGCCGCGGGCGGACTATGTCGTTGCGGTCGGAAGCTGTGCCGCCTATGGCGGGGTGCCAGCCGCCGGCGCCAATCCAACCGACGCGGTCGGGCTGCAATTCGAGGGCGCCGATGCTGGCGGCGCGCTCGGCGCAGGCTTCCGCTCCCGGCTCGGCTTGCCGGTGATCAATGTGGCTGGCTGTGCGCCGCATCCGGGCTGGATGATGGAAACCATTTTGGCACTGACGTCCAAGGACTTGTCAGCGACTGACCTCGACACCTATGGCCGACCGAAATTCGTTGCCAACCATCTTGCTCATCACGGCTGCTCCCGCAACGAGTTCTATGAGTTCAAGGCCAGCGCCGAAACCATGTCCGAGCGCGGCTGCCTCATGGAGCATCTCGGCTGCAAGGCGACTCAGGCTGTCGGCGATTGCAACCAGCGCTCCTGGAACGGCGGCGGTTCCTGCACGAAGGGCGGTTATGCCTGCATCGCCTGCACGTCACCTGGCTTCGAAGACGCGCAGAATTTCCTGGAGACCGCCAAGCTTGCCGGCATCCCAGTCGGCTTGCCGACCGACATGCCAAAAGCCTGGTTCGTCGCGCTCGCGGCGTTGTCGAAATCGGCGACTCCGCGGCGCGTGAGGCTGAATGCGACCGCTGATCATGTGGTGGTGCCGCCCGGCCGCACCACGGCCAAGCGCACGCCATGACGAGGATTACGATCGGCCCGTTCAACCGCGTCGAGGGCGATCTCGAAGTCCGCCTCGACGTCGAAAGCGGCCGGGTCCAGCGCGCCGAAGTGACGGCGCCGCTCTATCGCGGGTTCGAGCAAATTCTGGAGGGGCGGCCACCGCTTGATGCGCTGGTGTTGGCGCCGCGCATCTGCGGCATCTGCTCGGTCTCGCAGTCGGTCGCCGCCGCTGCCGCGCTTCGCCATGCGATGGGAACCGAGGCGGCGCCGAACGGTCTGCTCGCCACTAATATCGCGCACGCGGCAGAGAATGCCGCCGATCATCTTACGCATTTCTACATCTTCTTCATGCCTGACTTCGCCCGTGAAGCCTACGCTTCGCAGGATTGGTACCAGGAGACTCGCGAGCGCTTTGCGGCCACCCGCGGCAGTGCGGCGCGCGATGCGCTGCCGGCGCGGGCGCGGCTGCTCGAGACTATGGGAATCATTGCTGGCAAATGGCCACACAGCCTTGCCTTCCAGCCGGGCGGCGCGACGCGCGCGATCGAACTCGGCGAGCGCGTACGGCTGTTGTCGATCGTGACCTCATTTCGCACGTTCCTTGAACGTACAGTGTTCGCCGATACTCTAGAGAACATGCTGTCGCTCTCGACCGCAGACGAGCTCGACCGCTGGCGCGCGGGGCGCAGCGGTGATTTCGCTCATTTCCTCAGGCTTGCCGACAGCCTCGCGCTCAGTGAGCTCGGCAAGGGACCGGGCGTGTTGATGAGCTATGGCGCCTATCAAGGCGCCGATTGCGGACTGTTCCCGCGCGGCATTGTTGGTCCAGACATGGTTGTGGAGCCGTTGCCGCTGAGTCAGATCAGCGAGGACGTTTCCCATGCATGGATGCGGGATTGCTCCTCCGATCCTGCGCACAGCAACACCGTACCTGATCCCGACAAGGCAGGCGCCTATAGCTGGTGCAAGGCGCCGCGGCTTTCGGGCCAGCCGGTCGAGGTCGGGGCGATTGCGCGCCAGACCGTGGCCGGGCAAGCGCTGATAGCCGATCTCGTCGCCCCAAGCGGCACCAATGTCCGCAACCGTGTGATCGCCCGGCTGATCGAGACTGCGCGCATCGCACTTGCGATGGAGCAGTGGACCCGCGCGCTACGACTTTCGGAACCGTTCTGTGCTCCCTCGCAGGAGATGCCCGACGGGGCATATGTCGGTCTCGTCGAGGCCGCGCGCGGCAGCCTCGGGCATTGGGTGGCGGTGCGCGGTGGAAAGATCGAGCGCTACCAGATCATCGCGCCGACCACCTGGAATTTTTCACCGCGCGATTCCCTCGGCGTGGCAGGCCCTCTGGAACAGGCGCTGGTCGGCACCGATGTGGGCGAGGCTGGCGCACGTTCCGTTGCGGTTCAGCATGTCGTGCGCTCGTTCGATCCTTGCATGGTGTGCACTGCGCATTGAAACGGGCTCGGCGGCGTAAACCTCGTTACCGCCTGCAAATCGAATTGTTTCCGCTTCTTTCGTGCAGTGCCGCTCGATCTTCGCGTCTTGCACAATTCAGATCTCGCAACCTTTTGACATTCCTCTAATTTCATTTTGCGCCACGCAGTTGGCCTGCTTCTTGCTGTCCCTAAGCGTCATTGAAAGCCAAAGCTGACGGCGGGAGGATTTATGGGCACGGCGACGGAAACATTTTACAGCGTGATCAGGCGGCAAGGCATCACGCGTCGAAGCTTTCACAAGTTCTGCAGCCTGACCGCGACGAGCCTCGGCCTCGGCCCGCTGGCGGCGAGCCGCATCGCCAATGCGCTCGAGACCAAGCCGCGTGTGCCCGTGATCTGGATGCACGGTCTCGAATGCACCTGCTGCTCCGAGAGCTTCATCCGCTCCGCGCATCCCCTGGTGAAGGATGCGGTGCTGTCGATGATCTCGCTAGACTACGATGACACGATCATGGCGGCCGCGGGCCATCAGGCGGAAGCGATCCTCGAGGAGACCCGTGCCAAGCATAAAGGTCAGTACATTCTGGCCGTTGAAGGTAATCCGCCGCTCAACGAGGGCGGCATGTTCTGTATCGACGGCGGCAAACCATTCGTCGAAAAGCTGAAGATGATGGCCGAGGACGCGATGGCGATCATCGCTTGGGGCGCTTGCGCGTCCTGGGGCTGCGTACAGGCGGCAAAGCCCAATCCGACCCAGGCCACACCGATCGACAAGGTCATCACCAACAAGCCGATCATCAAGGTGCCGGGATGCCCCCCGATCGCCGAAGTGATGACCGGCGTCGTCACCTTCATCACCACCTTCGGCAAGCTGCCCGAGCTCGACCGCCAGGGCCGGCCTAAGATGTTCTACTCGCAGCGCATCCACGACAAGTGTTACCGGCGCCCGCATTTCGACGCCGGCCAGTTTGTCGAGGAGTGGGACGATGAGGCGGCGCGCAAAGGCTACTGCCTCTACAAGATGGGCTGCAAGGGGCCAACGACCTATAACGCCTGCTCAACCGTGCGCTGGAACGGGGGGGTCTCATTCCCCATCCAATCGGGACACGGCTGCATCGGCTGCTCAGAGGACGGCTTTTGGGACAAGGGCTCGTTCTACGATCGCCTCACCAACATCAAGCAGTTCGGCATCGAGAAAAACGCCGATCAGATCGGCATGGCGGCAGCGGGCGCCGTGGGTGCGGCGGTGGCCGCGCACGCCGCCGTCACTGCGGTAAAGCGGCTTGCCAGCAAGCGCGAAGACGCCGGCCACAACAGCTGATCAAAAGACACATTAGGGTAGAAACGATCATGGGTATCCAGACTCCCAACGGCTTCAATCTCGACAATTCCGGCAAACGCATCGTCGTCGATCCCGTGACCCGCATCGAGGGACACATGCGGGTCGAGGTCAATGTCGACGCCGACAACGTGATCCGCAATGCCGTATCGACCGGCACGATGTGGCGCGGGATCGAGGTGATCCTGAAGAACCGCGACCCGCGCGATGCGTGGGCATTTACCGAGCGGATCTGCGGCGTCTGCACCGGCACGCACGCGCTGACCTCGGTGCGCGCGGTCGAGAACGCGCTTGGGATCACCATCCCCGAAAACGCAAACTCGATTCGCAACCTGATGCAGCTCGCACTTCAGGTGCACGACCACGTCGTCCATTTCTATCACCTGCATGCGCTCGATTGGGTCGACGTCGTCTCCGCACTCTCGGCCGATCCGCGCGCGACATCAACGCTAGCCCAGTCGATCTCGAGCTGGCCGCTGTCCTCGCCGGGATACTTCAAGGATCTGCAGACCCGGCTCAAGAAGTTCGTCGAGTCCGGACAGCTCGGTCCGTTCAAGAACGGCTATTGGGGCAGCAAAGCCTACAGATTGCCGCCCGAGGCCAATCTGATGGCGGTCGCGCATTATCTGGAGGCGCTCGATTTCCAGAAGGAGATCGTCAAGATCCACACCATCTTCGGCGGCAAGAATCCGCATCCAAACTGGCTCGTCGGCGGCGTGCCCTGTCCGATCAACGTAGATGGGACAGGTGCTGTCGGTGCCATCAACATGGAGCGGTTGAACCTGATCTCCTCGATCATCGACCGCATCATGGAATTCAACGAAATGGTCTACCTGCCTGACGTGGCCGCGATCGGTTCGTTCTACAAGGACTGGCTCTATGGTGGAGGCATTTCGGGTCAGAACGTGCTCGCCTATGGCGACGTGCCAGAACATGCCAACGACTATTCAGCCAAGAACCTGAAGCTGCCACGAGGCGCCATCATCAACGGCAATCTCTCCGAGGTGCTTCCGGTCGATCACGCCAATCCCGACGAGATCCAGGAGTTCGTGGTCCACTCCTGGTACAAGTATCCCGACGAAACCAAGGGCCTTCATCCTTGGGATGGCATCACGGAGCCGAACTACGAACTCGGACCCAATGCAAAGGGTACCAAGACCGCGATCGAACAGCTCGACGAAGGCGGCAAATATTCTTGGATCAAGGCGCCGCGCTGGAAGGGACATGCCATGGAGGTCGGCCCGCTCGCGCGCTGGGTCGTCGGCTATGCGCAGAACAAGGCGGAGTTCAAGGATCCCGTCGACAAATTCCTGAAGGATCTCGATCTACCAATGTCGGCGCTGTTCTCGACGCTCGGCCGCACCGCGGCGCGCGCGCTCGAATCTGTTTGGGCCGGACGCCAGATGCGCTATTTCCAGGACAAGCTCGTTGCCAATATCAAAGCCGGCGACAGCTCGACCGCGAATGTCGACAAGTGGAAACCGGAGAGCTGGCCGAAGGAAGCCAAGGGCTTTGGCTTCACCGAGGCCCCGCGCGGCGCGCTCGCGCACTGGATCAAGATCAAGGAAACCAAGATCGACAACTACCAGTGCGTGGTACCGACGACCTGGAACGGCTCGCCGCGCGATCCGCAAGGCAACATCGGCGCGTTCGAAGCCTCGCTCATGAACACGCCGATGGTTAATCCCGAGCAGCCGCTCGAGATCCTGCGCACGATCCATTCCTTCGATCCGTGCCTTGCCTGTTCGACGCACGTCATGAGCCCGGACGGCCAGGAACTCGCCAAGGTCAAGGTCAGGTAGGAGGCGGCCATGATGGATGCAATTGCTCCCCCGGTGGAAAGCGAGCCGGACCTGACGGCGATCGCGGCCGATGCTGCTGGCGAGCATGCGGTGGGCCGGCCCACCGTCTATGTCTACGAAGCGCCGGTGCGCATCTGCCATTGGGTGAACGCGTTCTCGATCATCATCCTGATGGTCACCGGGTTTCTGATCGGGACGCCGCTGCCGGCGGTCGAGGGGGAGGCGTCGGCCAACTTCGTGATGGGCTATATGCGCTTCGCCCATTTCGCGGCGGGGCAGGTGCTCGCGGTGTTCTTCCTCGCGCGTATCCTGTGGGCCTTCACCGGCAACCACCATTCCCGGCAGATCTTCTATCTGCCGGTGCATCGCCGGCAATTCTGGAAGGAAGTCTGGCACGAGATCCGCTGGTACGCCTTCCTGGAACGTCAGCCGAAGATGTATGTCGGGCACAACCCGCTGGCGCAGACCGCGATGTTCACGGGCTTCACGTTGTTCGTGACCTTCATGATCGTGACCGGCTTTGCGCTCTATTCGGAAGGAGAAGGCATCGATAGCTGGCAGCACAAACTGTTCGGCTGGGTGTTCTCGATCTGGCCGAACAGCCAGGACGTTCACACCTGGCATCATCTGGGCATGTGGGCGCTGGTCGTGTTCGTGATGGTACACATCTACGCTGCGATCCGCGAGGACATCATGTCACGCCAGAGTATCATCTCCTCGATGATCTCGGGCGAACGGCAATTCCGTGACTGAAACTGGAACGATCTCGATGTTGAACGCCCCAAACGACGACCACATCTTGGTGCTCGGCATCGGCAACATCCTGTGGGCCGATGAAGGCTTTGGCGTGCGCGCGGTGGAGGACTTCCACCGCCGCTACGCCGTGCCTGATAATGTCACGATTCTCGATGGCGGAACGCAGGGGCTCTATCTCGTCAACTATCTGGAGGACGCTGATCGCTTGCTCGTGTTCGATGCCATCGATTATGGTCTGCCGCCAGGCAAGCTGAAGCTCGTGCGCGGCGACGAGGTGCCACGCTTCACCGGCGCGAAGAAGATGAGTCTGCATCAAACCGGCTTCCAGGAGGTGATCAGCGCAGCCGACCTGCTCGGCCGCTGCCCGAAGCACCTCGTCCTGATCGGCTGCCAACCGCTCGATCTCGAAGACTGGGGAGGTCCATTGACGGCGTCCGTACGCGATCAGATCGCACCGGCCATCGAGCTTGCCTGCAAAGTTCTGGCCGAGTGGGGCATCGAGGTGAAGCTGCGCGATACGCCGTTGGCAGACTCCGAGCGCCTGCTCGCCAACGACATCGACCATGCGAGTTACGAGATGCGGCCGGCCTGACCGCCGGAGCGTGCCGGAGAAGACGGATGTGCCTTGGACTGCCGATGACTATCGTCGAGACCGATGGAATTTCGGCTTTGTGCGAGTTTCGCGGCGAGCAACGCCGCGTCTCCGTGCTTCTGCTCTCGCATCCTCCGGCCGGTGCCCACGTGCTGGTCTACATCGACACGGCGATCCGCCTACTTGAGAAAGAAGAAGCGTGCCTGATTGCGGCTGCCATCGACGGTCTCGGTGCAGCGCTCGACGGCAACGATTTCGACTGCTTCTTCGCCGATCTGATCGACCGCGAACCGCAATTGCCTGCGCACCTCCTGACTGATTAAGCGGGTTGTCATCCTAGAATGACTTGGCCGGCTGACCTCAGCCGCTGGCCGAGGTGCTCGCCGGAAGACAAGTTTCTAGTCTGGAAAGAAGGCTTTCGTTTGTAGTGGAAAGTAGCTTATCATTCGCATCCACTCGGCTTGATGGCGTTGAAAATAGATCAGTGAATTCAACTACATAAATCCTGACTGTCCCTGGCACGCAGCTTGCTAACACTATCCCGATCAGAAAGATAAGTCTGTTTTGGGAGGTCAAATGGAATTCCAGGTAGGACGGCATGATCTCAGTCGGCATGGCCTCAATGAGGTCGATGTCGCGACCGTCGATCATTTTCTTAAACATGCCGACCAAGCCGGTGCTGTCGCCGTGCTGCTATCGGCGGGTAATCCCAACCGTTTTCCGGAGGCCATTGATGTCGCCGTAGTGCTGCCTGAGCTGGTTACGGCGTTCGGAGGCCGCCTGCGCGCCGCGATCATTGCACCCCATGCCGAAGAGGCGCTTGGCGAACGTTTCGGGGTGCGAGTGCAGCCGACCCTTATCTTCGTGGCCAAGGGCGAGACGCTGGGGCTGATCGCCAAGATCCAGGATTGGTCAGTCTATGTCGACCGCATCACTAAGCTGATCGACCGCCCGCGCGGGCAAAGCGCAGCCATTGCCGTTACCATTGTTCCCCAGCATCGCGCAAAAGGTGTCGAGCTATGAAGGTCGGATTCTGGGATGCGCCGGAAGGCGCCGAGCAACCCGTCAGCGTGTTCCCTATCGGAGAAGAGAGTCTCAATGCCTCAAGTGGCAGCCTGACGGCGGCCGGCGCACTCGCAAGACTCGCAACATTAGACAGTGTCGAGCTCGCTAAGAACTGCCCCAAAGCCGTCACGCTGCTCTCCAACATCGCGGAGGCCATTGCAGGTCAAAGGGCGGACGCACCCTCGCAACTGTTCCGGCTCGGCAATCTCAACGATCTCGAAAGCAAGCTCGTCGCCGATGTTCTCGGCGAGGGGGAGGTCGGCGGCGTCGTAGCGCTGCCGGACGGATCGCTGGCGCAGATTCAAGAATCGGTGCTCGCAGGGATCTGGCGTGTCAGGATCGAAACTGACGCGGCTTCCGAATATATTGAAGTAGGCGCTGTTCCCGAGATCGTCAGACGCGCAGCAGCCGATCTGACAGCCGCCGATTTCGAAATCGGACAGGCCCCTGAAGGCGCCATGAACGTCCTACCGGTGCTCGCCGAGATCCGCGAGCGGGCGCTAGCCTGGCGTCCTGGCATCCGCTCGCAGATCATCAATTTCACTCTGTTGCCGATGAGCCCGGTGGATATGAGCTTTTTGCAGGAGACTATTCGGAACGGGCCGATCCAGCTTGTCTCGCGCGGCTATGGCACCTGTCGGGTGCTGTCGACTGGCATTCGCAATGTCTGGTCGGTGCAGTTTTTCAACGCCATGGACACCATCATCCTCGACACGCTGGAAGTTGGCGGGGTACCCACGGTTGCGCTTGCTGCAGACGAAGATTTCGAGGATTCCGCCGAACGGCTCCAAGAAATCATTGAGGCATATTTCAAATGAGCGCCTTTGAGAACTTTGGCGTGCGCCAAGACGTCACTGAGGCTGCGCGGCTTGAATGCGGCATCTGTTGGACCGTCTATGATCCGGCCGATGGTGATGCGGTGGCGCAGATCGCACCCGGCACACCGTTCTCACTTCTGCCGGAGGAGTGGCGATGCCCCAACTGCGACGCCCCGAAATCGAAGTTCATGGCGATCGAAACATGACTGCCAGCGCGCCAAGCTCTCCCAGCGACGCCGACGCGGTGACATGGGGCGAGCTATTGGCAGGAATGTATCGCCAGATCGGCGAGCGCGCGATGCGCGATTTGCCAATCTACAACGAGGCCCTCGATGTTGAGGCCATTGGTTTCCGTCGCTTCGAGGGAACGTTTGTCGGCATCATGGTCACTCCTTGGTTCATGAACGTGGTGATGCCGGCGAGCGCCGCTGGGGATAGGTCGGGCGCGACCGTGCGTATTCGCTTTCCAGCCGGTGATATCGAATTTACCCTCAGCGAGGTGCAAATGGGCCGCATCGCTAGCTGCTCGCTGTTCTCGCCAATGTTCCAATTTGCGGACATGGCATCGGCGCGAGCAACGGCTGACGCCGCTCTTGCCGAGCTGATGCTGCCGGCCGACAGCGAGGAGGCGGTCCGCCGGCGCGAACCACCGACGACCCCGATTGATCGTCGGAGCTTCCTGCGCGGTACCTTGACGGAGCGGCCGGGATGAGTCGCCCCTTTCGAAACGAAATTGACATAATGGTGTGGCTCACTGGTACCACAATTTCGGACGTTGCTATCCGGCCACGGAGCCGGCCTCCCCTGACGAGGCTGTTTGCCGGAAAGCCGGCAAGCGCGCTCATCCCTGTGCTGCCGCGCCTGTTCTCCTTATGCTCGGTCGCCCACCAAGTGGCCTTCCTTTCAGCAATCGAGGCGGCGCAGGGGCTGGAGACGATCAAGCCGATAGCGATGCATCGTCTCACGGCCGTTGTCGCCGAGCGCTTAACTGAATTGATACGCGGCCTGTTCGTCGCAGGCCTCGAACTCGATCAGGAGAGCGCACCCGCAGTGCGAAGCATGATACAGGCGAGCACCACTCTCAGTGGTGCGGTTGAAACCGTGCCAGATACCGTGCGCCGCGATGTCATTGCACACGTCAAGGCTGCGCTCCGCGCGCTCGGAGTTTCGGGTGAACACCAGCCTCCGGCGCCAGGCAGCGTACTTTCCACCTATCTGACGCGCTGCGATCGTGAGGTGATGTCATTGCCGGCGGCCGACCAATTCTTTCTGACCCCCGCTGACGATCTTGAGATCGTGACGCGCCTCATGGCTGAAGGGACGGCTTATTCCGAAGCGCCGGAACTCTGCGGGAAGGTTCCGGAAACGGGCGTCTGGGCGCGGCGGGCGCAGCGCGAACAGATTTTGTCCTTAAGTGCTAGCGGCGCCGCGCGCGTGAGAGCGCGCATCGACGAGATCGCCCGGCTCACCTGTTGGCTGGACGCCAGGCGGGACGCTCCCGATAATGGCGTCGTTGCGAGCTATCGGCTCGGCGAGCGCCGGGGCGCAGCGGCAGTGGAATGCGCCCGAGGCCGGCTCCATCACGCGGTTAAGCTCGATGAGGAAGGACGTATCGTCGGCTTCGAATATATCGCTCCGACCGAGTGGAATTTTCACGAACGCGGACCGCTGGTGCGAAGCCTCAAGGGCGCGCTCCTCTCCGCCGGCCGGCAGGGCCAAGACGCGGTGCGGACACTTGTCGGGGCGTTCGACCCCTGCGTCGGATTCAGCGTCAGCTTCCGCGAGGCCAGCCATGCATGAGATGGCCTTGTGCGAGGGCATCATCGGGATCGTCGAGGAAGAGGCGCGCAAGCGCTCGTTCTTGCGAGTGAAGGCGGTGTGTTTAGAGATCGGTGCGCTCAGCCATGTCGCGCCGGACGCAATGCAATTCTGCTTCGAGGCCGTCGCGGCGCGGACCATCGCGCAAGGCGCAAGACTCGAGATCATCGCGACGCCGGGCACGGCCTGGTGCATGGCCTGCTCGCAAAACGTCGAGATCAAGCAGCGCTACGAGCCGTGTCCATCCTGCGGCAGCTATCAATTGCAGGTCACCGGCGGCGAAGAGATGCGTGTGAAGGAACTGGAGGTCGACTGATGTGTACGGTCTGCGGCTGCAGCGACGGCAAAGCGTCCAACGAACATACGCATGATCATAATCAGGATCACGAGCACGCTCATGGAGGTCATCATCACCACCATGGCCCCGGTCACCATCACCACCACCATCACGACGGAAGCCACGATCATGGGCCTGGCGATACGGGCCTGCTCGACTGCAGTGCAGACGCCGCCGGCCAACAGATCGCGGGCATGAGCAGCGATCGCATCATCCAGATCGAACGCGATATTCTCGGCAAGAACGACAGACTCGCCGCCGACAACCGCGCTCGCTTCCGTGCCGACGGCGTGCTCGCCTTCAACTTGGTTTCGAGCCCCGGAGCCGGCAAAACCTCGCTGCTAGTCCGCACCGTCAGTGAGCTGAAGGACAGTTTCCCGATCGGCGTGATCGAGGGTGACCAGCAAACCTCCAACGATGCCGAGCGCATCCGCGCAACCGGCGTGCCGGCGATCCAGGTCAACACCGGAAAGGGCTGCCATCTCGACGCGGCCATGGTCGGTGAAGCCTATGACCGGCTGCCCTGGCTGAACGGTGGGGTCGTGTTCATCGAGAATGTCGGTAATCTCGTCTGTCCGGCGGCATTCGACCTCGGTGAAGCCTGCAAGATCGTGGTGTTCTCGACCACCGAAGGCGAGGACAAGCCGCTGAAATATCCGGACATGTTCGCTGCCTCCGCGCTTATGCTGATCAACAAGATCGATCTTGCGCCCGTGCTCGATTTCGACCTCGCCAGGACCATCGAATATGCGCGGCGGGTCAATCCCAGGATCGAGGTGCTGACGGTGTCGGCGCGCACCGGCGAAGGCTTCCTGGCCTTCTATGCCTGGCTCCGCAAGCGGGCTTCGAAGGCGAAGCCGGCCGAGATGACGGCAGCGGAGTGAGGATGAGCGACAAGGCCACAGCGCGGGACGGACAGCGGCTGCGCCTGCATGTGCGTGGCGCCGTGCAGGGCGTCGGCTTTCGTCCCTACGTCTATGGTCTCGCCACCCGCTATCGCCTCGGCGGCTTCGTCGCCAACGATCCGAACGGCGTTCTTATCGAAGTCGAAGGCGAGCGGGCGTCCGATTTCGTCGCCGCGCTGCCACTGGAAAAGCCGCCGCTTGCCAGGATCGACGAGATCTCGGTTCAGCCGATCGGCGCCGCCGCCACCGAGGAGTTCTCGATTCGCACCAGCGAGCAGGGTAGGGTGTCGACGCGCATCGTCGCGGACGCCGCGACTTGCCGGGAATGCCTGAGCGAGCTGTTCGATCCGGCAAGCCGATTCCACCGCTATCCCTTCATCAACTGCACGCATTGCGGTCCGCGCTACACCATCGCCGAGCGGCTGCCCTATGATCGTCCGGCCACCGCAATGAAGCGCTTTGCGATGTGCGCAGCCTGTGCCGCTGATTATGCTGACCCCGGCAGTCGCCGCTTCCATACCGAGGCGATTGCGTGCCCGCGATGCGGGCCGCGGCTCAGCCATGGCATCGCCGAGATCGCCGCCGCCGTCGCGGGCGGCAAGATTGTCGCGATCAAGGGCCTCGGCGGTTATCAGCTCATCTGCGATGCTCACAATGATGCGGCCGTGCGGCAACTGCGCCTGCGCAAGCAGCGCGATCAGAAGCCCTTCGCCGTCATGGTCGGTACGCTGGAGGCAGTCGCCGAGTTCGCCGAGGCCGACGCTGTCGAACTTGCGCTGCTCGAGTCACGGCCGCGGCCGATCGTGTTGCTGACGTCGCGCGGGCGCCTTGTGCAGTCAATCGCGCCGGAGCTG